>CAZEFP010000475.1:0-3413 GCA_964511565.1 uncultured Planctomycetaceae bacterium | reverse complement strand
CCCTGGGAGCAGGACGGAGCCCCCAGCCTCGGGGGATCGGAGGTCCTGTTCCTGCACGACTGGTCCATGAGCCGGATCGGCGTGGCGAGCATCGATGGCCCAGGTCGCTGGCTCACCGCCACTGACCGGATCGGTGGGCACCTCCCGTTCTTCTTCCTCACCAACTTCGACCCTCACCCCAGATACGCCCTCGAGAACGTCGAGCCTGGGTGGCGGCGGCCCGGGGACTGGTGGCACGACGTGGACGCCGGCCTCCTTCGCTACCTCCCGTTGGAGGGCGAGAGCCTGTCCACCTCGCCTCCCCAAGCTCCCGCGCTCCCGCTCCTCCTGGAAGTGCGCGGCGAGGAGGACGCGCCGGTGCGCAACCTCACCTTCCAGGGCATCACCTTCCTCCACACCTGCGCGATGTCTCCCCACGGCGGGTACGCCGGGATCCAAGCCGCGTTCCACGATGACCGACGGGATGGGGCCACCGCCCCCGACCGCCCCTCACCGGCGGCGGTCGAGGTGCGCTTCGCCAGAGGCGTGAGGTTCGAGGGCTGCGAGTTCCGCGAGCTCGGCGCCAGCGCCCTCTGGCTCGGAGCGGGGGTCCAGGGGGCCAACGTCCAGGGCTGCCGCTTCGAGGACGTGGGGGCGAACGGCCTGATGATCGGGACGCCCGACGAGCCCGACGACGTCGCCGCACGGCTCACGCGCTCGATCACCTGCGCCGACAGCACCATCACCCGGTGCGGCGCGATCTACAAGGGAGCCGTGGGGGTCTGGGTCGGCATCGCCCGGGAGGTCCACCTCCATCACAACGAGGTCCACCAGCTGCCCTACACGGGCATCTCCCTGGGCTGGATCTGGAGCCCGCGGCCGAGCCCGAGCCGCGGGCACGTCATCGAGCGCAATCACATCCACCACGTGATGCAGGACCTCTCCGACGGCGGCGGCATCTACACCATCGGCCGGCACCCCGAGAGCCACCTCCGCCACAACCTGATCCACGACGTCCCCATCAACCTGGGCCGCGCCGGGAGCAACGGCTTCTTCATCGACCAGGGGTCCAGCGAGCTCACCATCTCGGGCAACGTCGTCCACTCCATCGCCCGCTCCCCCGTGCGCTTCCACATGGCCGGCCCCTGCCACCTGGAGGGGAACACCCTGGTCAGCGCCGAGTCCGTCGCCAGCTTCCGCTACGACAGCTGTGACCCGGAGGTCATGACCCTGACCGGGAACCTCCACCCGACCTCTCCGCCGTGGCGCCCGGCCCAGAGCCCGCCCCTCGAGGTCGGTCCGCGGTAGCGCGACGGCTCGGGCCGCGGCCACCGGGCCGGGCTGGAGAGCGCGGCCGATGGAGGAGATCCGCCGGAGAAAATAAACTTGGCCATAGCGAGCTTTCGATACCCGAGGGGCTAGAGTGTCCACTGGAGAGTCGTGACCCGCCACCGCGGTTCGCGCCGGCAAGGACCGAACGGAGACCATGAAGATCATCCCCTCCAGAAAGCGGGCAGCATCGAAGACCCGAGGCGGTGCGGCGCTTGCCGGCTGCCTCATCAAGGCGGGCGTCGCCGGACTGGTCGGCGTCGTCTTCGTCGGGGTCCTCGGCTACATGACCTTCTTCTCGACGTCGCACCACGACACCCCCAGCAGCATGTTCCCCATGTACGGGGACCTGACGCCGCCCAAGGCCACGGACATCACGCTCCACGCCGCAGGTCTCGACCACACCGCCGAGTACACCGTCAGCCAGGCAGACCTGGAGAGGTTCCTCGAGGCGTACTTCCAAGGTTTCGAGGGTCCTGACCCCATCGACGAAGAGTGGTTCGACAGGGTCCTCGAGGGCTCCGGGGGGGTCGACTGGCCCTGGCACGAGGGGGTGGTGAACTACGACATGTGGATGGCGCGGGGCACCTCGCACAGGATCCTGTACGACCCCAAGACCGCGCGCGCCTACCAGGAGTCGGCCCACTGGTAAGGAAGGCCCCCCGCCTCGTCGTGGGGACTCGCCCCCCCGAGGGCCTGCGGCGAGCGGAGCCTCGCGTGGGTTCATCGGTCCCGGGGCGGCTCACCCTCCAGGCGGAACCACTCCTCCGGGGTGGCGGCGCCGGTCGTGACCGAGGTCAGCTCCAGCTTGATCGGTCCGATCATGGGGTTCGCGAGCTGAACCTCGATGCGCTCGGGGAGCCGCATTCCTTCGACCTCGCGGAAGCTCCGGAACGTGGTCTCTCGCCCGAGGCGACCCACCCCCGGGATCACGGCCACGTCGTCGACCCGCCCGACCTCTCCGGCCCCGTCCTTGACGTAGAACGTCGGCGCAGGCCCGGAGGTGTCTCCGCCGCGCACCAGCAGCACGACGTCATCGCCCGCCTCGATTCGCTGCACCACGTGGACCCCAGGGAAGGCCTCCCTCCAATCCCCGAAGCGCACCTGGGGCGCCTCCCCCATGAGCTGCGCGCTTCGCACGGCGTCCGCCGCCGCGCGGGGGGCGGCGCTCGACTCGGTCCAGACCTGCTCGCCATCGAAGGCGCCGCGCTCGAACTCCTCCCCCATGGACTCCTCGAAGCGCCAGCGGTTGGGCCACGCCATCAGGGAGGTTGAAGTGCCCTCGCGCTTGAGCTTGGGCATCGAGAGCGTCCGCTCGATCCGCAATGAGCCCACCGCCTCCAGGAGGTCCATGCGGTGGAACGCCTGCACCTGCTCACAGACCTGGTCGATGGAGGGCAGGTCCTCCGCCGGCGTGAACTTGAACTCCTGGTGGTCCCCGATGTGGTAGCCCGTGACGATGCCCTCTGGATCGCGATCGAAGGCGATCACGTTGGCGGGGCTCGGCTTCAGCTTCCAGCGGTCGTCTCCCACATAGACCAGGGGCACCACCGCGCGCCCGAGGATCTCGAGGGCGAGCCCGTCCCCGTCGCGGATGATGGCCCGGTAGCGATCCCCCTCCCCCTCGAAGTAGTAGCCGAGGTACGGCTCGAGGGGCGGCGCGGCCTGGATCGGATCGAAGGGCACGCCCAGGAGCAGCTCCCCGAGCACCTCCTCCAGCTGTAGCCCGGTCACGTTGCCGCGTGACTGGGTGAAGTAGAGGACGATGGTCTTCTCCTCGGGGAACGCCCAGGCGTACGTCCCGTCGGAGCCCGTGTGCCCGTAGGCCACCACGTCGCGCTCGCCCTCCTGATCTGTGGGGGTCGTCCAGAGCTGCATGAGCGACCCGTAGGCCGTGGCCGCCTCCGGGAGCCCGGTGGGGCCCACCATGGGGTGCGGGCCGGGAGCCGTGATCCGTCGGACCGAGCTGGACTTGAGCAGTCGGCCCCCGGGCCCGCGCCCGCGGGCCATCAGCATGTCCAGGAAGCGCGCGTAGTCCTCGAGGGTCGAGTACAGCGCCTGCGAGCCCAGGAAGACCGGGAAGAGCGGCCCATCGCTCGGCGCCC
>CAZEFP010000474.1:0-3416 GCA_964511565.1 uncultured Planctomycetaceae bacterium | reverse complement strand
CGCGTAGGGCGTGAGGTTAAGGTCGTCCGCTGGGGGGAGCTCGGCACGCCGGTCGTGTTCTTCCCGACGGCGGCGGGCGACGCGGAGGAGTGCGAGCGATTCCTGCTCGTGGACGCCCTCGCGCCGCTCCTCGAGGAGGGGATCATCAAGCTTTACTCGGTGGACTCCGTCCCGGGCATGGTCTGGCTCAAGGAGGACAACGCGGTGCCCGGGGCCTCCCGTGCACAGGCCGGCTTCGACGCCTTCGTGGAGCACGAGCTCGTGCCGTTGATCCGGCGGGACTGCAACGCCGCCGAGGGCGAGCCTCTGGACATCATCGCGACCGGCGCGTCCATCGGGGCCTACAACGCGCTGGCCGCGATCTGCCGCCACCCCGAGCTGTTCTCGGAGGCGATCTGCATGTCGGGGACTTACGAGCTCTCCAAGTTCATCGACGGGGACATGGACGAGGCCTGGTACTTCGCCTCGCCGCTGCACTTCATCCCCAACCTGCCGGAGGACCACCCCAGCCTCGCCAAGCTCCGCGAGCGGCGAATCCTGATCAGCCACGGCGCGGGTCGCTGGGAGGACCCCGAGGAGTCCTGGGCCGTGGCGCGGGTCCTCGGCGCGCGCGGGATCCCCAACCACGTGGACGAGTGGGGGGAGGACTGGGACCACGACTGGCCCACCTGGCGGCGCATGCTCCCCGACTACCTCCGGTCGCGCCTCGTCGACTGACGGAGGCGGGCCTCCCGCTTTAGGGGGCGCTGGAGGGGCGCGAAGCGCGACGTGGCGCCTCGCGTGGTCTCATGGTTGCCCCATGGGGTAATCGGCACGGGGCGTGACTTGAAAGTGCGTGGCGTGCACGGCCCTGGCGTGGGACACTTGTCCCGAACGCCGTCCCTTCCCGACTGACATGACCATCGCATCGTTCCGCACCGCTCTGCTCGCCCTGGCCGCCCTCTCCCCTGCTGCTTACGGGCAGGTGGAGGCGCCATCCTTCGACAACGTCCCCTACGTCCACGACACCGGGTGGGTGGCCCCCGCGGGTGCCGCGGGAGGGGCGCTCGAGCTGTGCGCGAGCTTCAATGTGGACCAGGAGGGCGCGGAGTGGATCCGGCTCTACTTCGAGGACGTCGTTCTCGCGGGCGACCCGCTCGCAGGCACGGGCGCCGAGCTCCGCATCACCTCGATGTTGGACGGCGGGCTCCAGGTCATGAACGCCATCGAGGTGGAGCGCTGGGATCGCTCCACCGCGTACTTCAACGGGGACTCCCTGGTGGTGGAGGTCTGGGCTCGCCCCGGGACCGGGACCAGCCGTGTCCAGCTCGAGGCCATGGACATGGGCACGCCGCCCCTGCTCGGGACAGCCTCGATCTGCGGCCCCAATGATGACCGGCTGCCCTCCACGGATCCGCGCTCCGGCCGGCTCCTGCCGGTGGGCTGCACGGGGTGGCTGATCCAGGACTGCGCGGGCTGCTTCCTGACCGCCGGACACTGCACCGGGAACATCCAGGTGATCCAGTTCAACGTGCCGCCGTCCTCCAGCTCCGGGTCCATCCAGAACCCGCCGCCCAGGGACCAGTATCCCGTGGACGCGGCCTCGCTCCAATCGAACGGCGGCCAGGGCGTGGGCAATGACTGGGCGTACTTCGGCGCGTTTCCCAACGGCACCTCCGGCCTCACGGTCACCCAGGCCCAGGGCCCGGGCTTCCAGCTCTCCGCGCCCCCTGCGGCGGGCAGCGCGGACATCCGCATCACGGGCTACGGCACCGACAGCACCCCGCCGGAGCGCAACCAGACGCAGCAGACCCACGTGGGGCCGCTCGTCACGAACTCCGGCACGACGGTCCAGTACCAGACGGACACCACCGGGGGGAACTCGGGGTCGCCTGTCATCTGGGAGCAGACCGATACCGCCGTCGGCATCCACACCCACGGCGGGTGCAGCTCGTCCGGCGGTCAGAACTCGGGGACGAGCTTCTCGCACCCGGACCTCCAGAGCGCGCTCGCAAGCCCCCAGGGCATCTGCGGTGCGGGCCTCGCCGGCGTCAGCATGCCCACGCTCCTGCCGCCGCTCCAGTCGGTCGCGGTCTCGGCCATGGCCCTTGGACCGGTGGTGGCGGGGAGCGTGACGCTCCACGAGCGCGCGACCGCGACCGGGATCTTCCAGTCCATCCCCATGACCGACATGGGGGGCGGGATGTTCACGGCGCAGCTCCCCGGGTACGCCTGCGGCGACGCCCCCGAGTACTTCATCAGCGCCCAGTCGGTGACGTGCGGGCAGGTCTTCGCGCCCGTCGGTGGCGCCTCCGATCCGGTCGTGGCCGCGGTGGGCGTGGCCAACACGAGCTTCGCGGACAACTTCGAGTCCGCCCAGGGATGGCAGACGGCGTCGACGGCCACCACCGGCGACTGGCAGCGCGGCGTCCCGATCAACGACCCCTCCTGGGCCTATGATCCGTCGTCGGACGGGGACGGTAGCGGGAGCTGCTTCGTGACCCAGAACACCGCCGGCAACTCGGACGTGGACAACGGCGAGGTGCGGCTCACCTCGCCTCCCCTCCCCGTCAACGGGGCCGCGAGCCAGGTGGACTACCTGTACTACCTCGAGCTCACCAACCAGAACGCAGAGGATGCGCTCACCGTCGAGGTCAGCCCTGACGGGGGGGCGAGCTGGACCCAGCTCCGGCGGCACGACGCCTCCACCGGCGGCGGGTGGGTCGAGGACACGCTCACGCCCGCGGAACTCTCCGGGGCGGGCGTGCTGCCTGGATCGAACATGCTCCTGCGCTTCACCGCCAACGATGCGAACGTCCAGTCCATCGTGGAGGCCGGCGTGGATGGCGTTGAGGTCGGGACCGTTGAGTGTGACCCGTCGAGCATCGGCGTCGTGGAGTGCTTCCCCGCTGCGGCCAACTCGAGCGGGGCGCCCGGGACGCTGCGGGCCGAGGGCTCGAGCGCGGCGGTCGACAACGACGTGCTCCTCGTCGCCGAGTCGCTGCCCGTGAACACCGTGGGCTACTTCCTGGTCTCGAGGGACGCGGGGCTGATCGTGAGCCCGGGCGGCAGCTCCGGGAACCTCTGCCTCGGCGGCTCCATCGGGCGGTATGCCGGGGACGTGCTGACCTCGGGGGCCGCGGGGGAGTTCCTGTTCCAGCTGGACCTCACCGCCCTCCCGCAGCCCACGGGCAGCGTCAGTGCGGTGGCCGGGGACACCTTCCGCTTCCAGGCTTGGTTCCGGGACTTCACGATCTTCCCGACGTCCAACTTCACCCACTCGGTCGCCATCAGCTTCGACTGAGCGGCCCGGCCCGGCCTGGCTGGGGCGCGCCGCAGCCGGAGGCCGCCCGGCGCCCACGGTCCCGAGTCGGGCCGTGGGCGCCGGTGTTATGCTCCGGGCCCCAGCCGCACCTGGCCGGGCTTCCATCCACCCC
>CAZEFP010000473.1:1780-3419 GCA_964511565.1 uncultured Planctomycetaceae bacterium | reverse complement strand
CGTCCTCGAGGTCGCGACGCTGAATGACGGGACGGAGGGCAACGCCTACTTCCCCGGCGCCAACGACCTGGGCCAGACCGGAGCCTCCTACATCGCGTCCGCCCCGTGCGGAATCAACGACCCCACGGACTACGCCGCGATCGGCTTCCCGTCCGCGGCCCTCGTCCTCGACGCGCTCTTCACCGACCTCACCGTCGGCGCGCCCGTCTGCACCAGCGTCCCGAACTCGACCGGCGCCGCCGCGTCGATCTCGGCCTACGGCAGCGCCGTCCTCGCCGACAACGACCTGACCGTGACCTGCGGCGACCTCCCGACGAACACCTTCGTGTTCATCATCGCGAGCACCACCAACGAGGTCTCCTCGAACCCCGTGGGCGCGGGTGACCTGTGCCTCGGCGGCGACATCGGCCGCGGCGTGGGCGGCGTGATCGGGAACACCGGCGCGGCCGGCGAGTTCACCGTGTCCGCCGACCTCACCGCCATGCCCCAGCCCGGCGGCCCCGTCACCGCCGCCTGCGGCGAGACCTGGTACATCCAGGGCTGGTTCCGTGACTCCGACGGCTCCGGCGGCGCGACCTCGGGCCTGACCGACGCCATCGGCTTCACCGTGCTCTGATCGACACGCGGCCCCGCCGGGGCCTGGGATCGGCTCGCTCCAGCTCCTGGTCGCGAGCCGGCCCCATCCCGACCCGCGGGCGGGGCGGCCTC
Source organism: uncultured Planctomycetaceae bacterium (assembly GCA_964511565.1). Classification (GTDB taxonomy): domain Bacteria; phylum Planctomycetota; class UBA1135; order UBA1135; genus Saltatorellus. Next base: position 2,711 of record CAZEFP010000473.1, on the reverse strand, counting down.
CGGCCGCTCCGCCCGCTTCGTTCCCACTCGGGCCGCGCCCCCACCCGGCGTGCCGCGCGCGACCGGCCGCTCACCTGGAGCGCAGCTGCTGCAGCATGCGCGCGGCGCGGCCATCCAGCGGGTTGACCTCGGCCGCCTCCTCGAGCGCCCCCACGGCCTCCTCCCTGCGGCCGTCCCGCAGGAGCACGTTCGCGAGCATGAGTCGGTGCGCGACCTCCTCCGGGTCGGTGGCGATCGCCTTCCGGAGCTGATCGGCCGCCTCGACCCCGCGCCCCTGCTTGGAGCGGATCCTGCCCTTCAGCTGGTGACCCATGGCGCGCAGCCCGGGGTCGGCGCAGAGGGCGCTCGCGGACCGCTCCGCGTCCTCGAGCTGCCCCGCAGCGAGCGCCACCTCCCCCAGCGTCACCCGCCACGTGAGGGTGCCAGGATCGAGCTCCACCGCTCGCCTCGACAGGGACAGCGCCCTCCCGAGCTCTCCGGCGTTCCCGAGGGCCTGCGCCGCCGTGTTGAGCGCCTGCGGGCTCTCCGGCAGCCGGCGGAGCAGCTCCTCCGCGAGCTCCTTGGCCGCCCCCAGGTCGCGCCGCTGGACGGCGACCGAGAGGGCGTTCTCCACCGAGCGCTGGGTCCCGGCGCGCCACTGGGCGTCCTCGAGGCGCGGGTCGAAGCTCAACCACCCCCGATAGGCGGGCAGCGCGTTGCTGCGCGCCGCGGCCCGCTCGGCCTCCTCCGGGCGGCCCAGGGCCACGAGCGCGCGCGCCCGGAGGCGGTGCGCCCGGAAATCCCTGGGCGTGAGCTGCACCACGCGGTCCAGCTCCGCGAGCGCGCCGGCGTGGTCCCCCCCCTCGAGCGCCACACGGGCGAGCCCCATGTGTCCGAGCGAAGGAGACGGGACCCCGCGGCGATTGCCACGACACAGCTACAACATTGTCGA
>CAZEFP010000473.1:0-1770 GCA_964511565.1 uncultured Planctomycetaceae bacterium | reverse complement strand
GGAGACGGGGCCCCGCGGGCCGCGTCCTGGAAGGCTCGCGCGGCGGCCTCCAGGTCCCCGAGCCCCATGTGGAGCTCTCCGATCCGGGCCGCGGTCACGCCGTAGCCCGGATCGAGCCCCCGCGCGCGCTCGAGGGCCTCGAGCGCGGCCGCCTGGCGGCCCAGGTGCTGCAGGGCGGCCCCCTCGAAGTAGGCCCACTCGGCCCGGCGCTCCCCCAGCTCGCCGGCCGCGCGCAGGTAGTCGATCGCCGGCCCGTGCAGCTCGAGGGAGAGCAGGACGATGCCCATCTCCCCCAGCGCGTCGCCGTCACCGCGCTCCGTCCAGCCCCTGCTGTTCTCGACCAATCGCCGGACGGGCTCGTGCTCGACGCCGCCGAGGGCAGGGATCACCGGGAGCCGCGCGGCCTCGAGCGCCGCGGCCCAGGCCCCCGCGTCCACGGTCGCCACCGGCGCCCCGGCGGGCCCCCGCTCCAGCCCGGGCTCGGGGAGGCCCGGCAGCGGAGACCAGGGGAGCCACCCGTCCGGCACGAGCAGGGCGGCGGCCCAGAGCGAGGCCGTGAGGGCGCCAGCGATCCCGATCCCGAGCCTCATCGAGCCCGCTCCACCCTGAGGACGGCGCCGCGCTCCACCCCCTCGAGGACCTCGGTCTCACCGTCCGGCCAGGTGACCTCGACCTGGAGGAGGGCGCCCTCCGGGGCCGCGCCCAGCCCGAAGTGGACCCTGGGGTCGTGGCTCGAGAGGTAGCTCCCCGCCGCCCGCGCGACGCGCCTGAGGCTCCAGTCCCCGGCCGACACCCGGACCGCCGCGCCGAGCGCGGTGGCTCCGGCCTCGTCTCGCGGGTCGACGATGAGCCAGTCGTCCCGCCCGTCGTGTTGATTGCGGAGGATCCGGAGGTCCCCGCCGTTGTTCGTCACCGCGAGGTCGAGGTCGCCGTCCCCGTCGAGGTCGCCCGTGGCGACGGCGCGGCCGACGCCTCGCTGGAGGGCGCCGCTCCCCTCCGAGACGTCGACCAGCGCGCCGCCCTCGAACGTCAGGAACTGGTCGGGCTCGGAGTAGCGGTCCGCCTCGCGAGAGCGCTCGTCCCCGAGCACCTCGGCCCGCAGGTTCACGCCGCCGTTCGCGATGTAGAGCTCGAAGGCGCCATCGTGGTCCTGGTCCAGGGCCGCGACCCCGAACCCAGTGAAGGGCGTGGACCACCTGGCGAGGCCGAGCGAGCGGCTCCGGTCGCGGAACCGTCCGGCCGAGTTGGCGAGGTAGAGGTGGCTCTGGCCGTGGATGTTCGTCACGAGGAGGTCGGGGGTCCCCGAACCGTCGAAGTCCTCGCAGGCGATGCCCATGCCGGCGATCGCGACCCCGAGGTCGTTGAACGCGCAGCCGCTCCCCAGCGCCGCCTCCACGAACGTGCCGTCCCCCTGGTTCCGCCAGAGCATGGCCGGCGTGGAGTCGTTCGCCACGTAAAGGTCGAGCCAGCCGTCGCCGTCGAAGTCCTCCGCGAGGACGCCGAGCCCGTTGCCCTTGTGCCCGTCGAGGCCGGCGCGGACGGTCACGTCCTCGAAGACCCCCGCCCCCAGGTTGCGGTAGAGCCGGTCCTGGGCGGGGGCGTCGTAGGTGGTCGGGTCGCAGTAGTCCGGGACGCCCGAGGTGAAGCAACCCCGCTCGAGCTCGGCGGACCACTCGACGTAGTTGCACACGTAGAGGTCGAGGTCGCCGTCGCCGTCGTAGTCGAGGAACGCGGCGCTGGTGCCGAAGCCATCGCCCCCGAGCCCCGCGG
>CAZEFP010000472.1:0-3420 GCA_964511565.1 uncultured Planctomycetaceae bacterium | reverse complement strand
GACCCTCGGTCACATCGACCTGATCGAGCGTGCCGCGGCGCTCTTCGACCACCTGGTCGTGGCGGTGGCGGCCCACCACGACAAGCGGCACGTGCTGGGAGTGGAGGAGCGCGTGGCGCTGCTCGAGGAGGCGGCGGCCGATCTCGACAACGTCGAGGTGACGGCCCTGGACGGGCTGCTCGTGGATGGCGCGCGCCGCATGGGTGCCACGGCCGTGGTGCGCGGGATCCGCAGCGCCTCCGACCTGGAGTACGAGCGTCAGCTGGCCCTCTCCAACCGGGCCATGGCGCCCGAGCTGGACACGGTCATGCTGCTCTCCTCGCCCGAGCACGCACACGTGTCCAGCACCCTGGTCCGCCAGATCGCTCGCCTCGGCGGGGACCTCTCGCCCTTCGTTCCCCCGTCCGTGGCCCTGGCCCTCGCCGGTCGCTTCTGACCCTGTCCGAGGCGCCGCCCCCCGCGCGCCCGCACCCCCTCGCGAAACAGCTCCCTCCGAAGTCCCCCATGTCCGACCGCATCGCCATCAAGACCGACAAGGCCCCCGGGGCCATCGGGCCCTACAACCAGGCCATCGTGGCCGGAGGCTTCGTGCACTGCTCCGGGCAGGTCGCCTTCATCCCGGAGACGATGGAGATCGTCGAGGGCGGCGTCGCCGAGCAGACCGAGCAGGTCATGGCCAACCTGGGCGCGGTGCTCGAGGCCGCCGGCTCCAGCTTCGCCCAGGCCGTCAAGTGCACGATCTACCTCAAGGACATGGGCGACTTCGCCACGGTCAACGAGATCTACGGGCGCGCCTTCGACTGCGCCGAGCCGCCGGCACGGGTCACCATCGAGGCGGCGCGCCTCCCCAAGGACGTCCTCGTGGAGATCGACTGCCTCGCCCTCGCCGGGCCCGGCAGTTGAGCTGACCCCGGAGGGCCCCGGGACGCTATTCTCTCCGCCCTCATGAGCGTCTCCTGTGGAATCGTAGGCCTGCCGAACGTCGGCAAGAGCACCCTGTTCAACGCCCTCACGGCGGCCGGCGCGCAGGAGGGGAACTTCCCCTTCTGCACCATCGACCCCAACGTCGCGGTGGCGGCCGTGCCGGACCCGAACCTGGAGACCATCCACCGGTTCATCCAGACCGACAAGGTCATCCCCGCCTCGGTCAAGATCGTGGATATCGCCGGCCTCATCGCCGGCGCATCCAAGGGGGAGGGCCTCGGGAACAAGTTCCTCTCGAACATCCGCGAGACCGACGCGATCATGCACGTGGTGCGCTGCTTCGGCGGTTCCAAGGTCGTGCGCGAGGAGCCGGTCGATCCGCTGAAGGACATCGAGGTGATCGAGCTCGAGCTGGCGCTCGCGGACCTCGACACCGTGGATCGTGCCATCGAGCGGGTGTCCAAGAAGGCGCGCTCGGGGGACAAGGACTCCCTCGAGCAGAAGGAGCTCTTCGAGCGGGCGAAGGGCATGCTCGAGAACGGCGACCTCCTGCGGACCCACGACTGGACGGAACGCGAGCGGCTGCTCCTCAAGCCCCTGTGCCTGATGTCCACCAAGCGCATGCTCTACGTGGCCAACGTCACGGACGAGGACCTGGACGGCTCGTCCGACTACGCCAAGGCCGTGGCGGCCCGGGCGGAGGCCACGGGCTCCGAGTGGATCCCCATCTGCGGCGACATCGAGTCGGAGCTGCGCAACATGGAGGACGAGGAGCGGGACCTGTTCATGGCCGATCTCGGCATCGAGTCCCTGGGCCTCGACCGCCTCATCCAGGCCACCTACAAGCTGCTCGGGCTGCAGACCTACTACACCGCCGGCGAGAAGGAGATCCGCGCCTGGACCACCCGTACGGGTTCCAAGGCGCCCGAGGCCGCCGGAGTGATCCACACGGACTTCGAGAAGGCTTTCATCCGGGCCGAGGTCTACGCCGTGGGGGACCTCGTGGAGCACGAGTCCGAGACCGCCATCCGCGCCGCGGGCAAGCTCCGCACGGAGGGCCGCGACTACGTCATGCGGGAAGGAGACGTGTGCCACTTCCTGATCGGGAAGTGACGGCGCGACCTGCCCGACTCCCAACAGGACGGCCCCCCGGAGACTGGATCTCCGGGGGGCCGTCCTGGTTGGGCGCGGGGCCCTGGATCACTGGAAGGTGATCTCGTAGCCGTCGGTGAAGTTGGACGTGGCGGTCCCGTTCACGGCGTCACGGTTCCACAGCTGGAAGAAGTAGGTCTCGCCCGCCGCGACGGCGACGGCGCCGTTGGGCTGCGGGACCGCGGTGTTGTCCACCGCCAGGGAGATCGTCCCCGAGGCGCCGGAGCTCAGGATCTGACCGGGGCCCACGTAGCGCCCGATGGCGCCGCCCAGGCAGAGGTTGCCCTCGCTCCCGCCGGGGTTCTGCACGAACCCGGAGGTGGACGCGACCAGGAAGAAGCCGAAGGAGTTCAGCGGGAGGTCATTGGCCTCGAGCACGAGGTCGTTGCTCGCCACCACGGCGGAGCCGCTGGCGCCCATGGAGGCCGCCACGCCGGTGGAGTTGAGCTCTGCCTGGCAGTAGTTCGTCCCGATGCTGGGAGCCGAGCCGGTGCAGAAGGAACCGTTCCACACGCGCGGGGTGAAGACGGAGCCGCCGACGAAGGGCGCGGAGCAGCTCGAACCGAGCTCGATGGTCATGTTGCCGTCGGTGTAGAGCTGGTTGGAGCCGTTCCCGTTGGTGTAGGGGTTGCCGCCCTCGGTGTAGACAATCGCCACGCCGGTCACGCCGCCGGGAGCGAAGTCGAACGGGGCGATCAGCGGGACGGGGGTCGGGTTCCCTGAGCCCAGGGCGAGGGCGGTTCCGTCTCCCTGGGCCACGAGGGTCCAGCCCGTCGGGTCCTGCTCGGAGCCGACGTACGTCCCCGATCGCGTCCAGACCTCGAGGTTCACCGGCGACCCGGCGGCCACGTTGAAGTTGGCCTCGAGGCTCACGACGGTGGTGGGGTTGAGGACGGTGACGTCCATGTAGTTCGCCCAGCCGGTGGCCCCGCCGTTGTTGCTGGCGAAGGTGGTCTGGAGGCAGGTCTGTGCCGTTGCCGTCCCGGAGCAGAGGGCGGCGGCGGCAGCGGAGAGGAGCAGGTGTTTCATGGGCAGTTGGGGAAAGGGATGGAACAAATCGGAAGGGCGAATCGAGCCTACCAAAGCCGGGCAGCCCCGCTCGCGACCGCGGAGGGCATGGCCCCTGGGAGCCTTGGGTCGCCCCTCGGCCTCCGGATGGGACTGGCTCTGCCTGCGGGCCCCTCCAGGTCCAGGGGCGACGCGGCGCCACCGATCCACGCCCGGCGGAGGGAATCGGAGCGTGCGCGCGGTAGGGTCTCCCCATGCACGCCACAGGTGACGCCAGCACATGCATCGTCTTCGACTTCGAGACCACCGGGCTCTCTCCGACCCAGGGGGATCGCT
>CAZEFP010000471.1:0-3421 GCA_964511565.1 uncultured Planctomycetaceae bacterium | reverse complement strand
GCTGGAGGAGGTCTTCTCGATCGACACGGGCACCGTCCTGACGATCAACACGCGAACCAAGAAGCTCTACGACGCGAGCGGCGCGAAGGAGCTGTGCGACATCTCCCCGGCCTTCACCCCCCAGAAGCTGGAGTTCATCCGGGCCAAGGGGTCCTACGCCGTGGTCTTCGGCAAGAAGCTCCAGACCACCGCGGCGGAGATCCTCGGCGTGGAGAAGCCGGCGGTGTACGCCGCCGCCAAGGAGGTGTCCCACGCGGGGCAGGGGCTGACCGCGGTGGAGAAGATCTTCAACCGCAACGCCGTCGGGACGACCCCGGGGGCCGTCCTGCACGCCGGCTCGGACGTGCGCGTGAGGGTCAACATCGTGGGCTCCCAGGACACCACGGGCCTCATGACCTCCCAGGAGCTCGAGATGATGGCCGCCACCGTCATCTCCCCGACCGTGGACGGGGCCTACCAGTCCGGTTGCCACACGGCGTCGGTCTGGGACAAGAAGGCCCAGCGGAACATCCCGAAGCTCATGGGCTTCATGAACGACTTCGGGCTCATCACGGCCCGGGACCCGGAGGGCAAGTACCCGGCCATGACCGACGTCATCCACAAGGTCCTCAACGACCTCACCGTGGACGACCGGGCGGTCATCATCGGGGGCGATTCCCACACGCGCATGTCCAAGGGCGTGGCCTTCGGCGCGGACTCCGGCACGGTGGGGCTCGCCCTCGCCACGGGAGAGGCGACCATGCCGATCCCCGAGTCGGTGAAGGTGACCTTCAAGGGCACCCTCAAGGACCACATGGACTTCCGGGACGTGGTGCACGCGACCCAGGCGCAGATGCTCCAGGAGTTCGGGGACAACGTCTTCCAGGGCCGCGTCATCGAGGTGCACATCGGCACCCTGCTCTCGGACCAGGCGTTCACCTTCACGGACTGGACCGCGGAGATGAAGGCCAAGGCCTCGATCTGCATCTCGCAGCCCGAGACCCTGATCGAGTCCCTCGAGATCGCCCGGGACCGGATCCAGATCATGATCGACAAGGGCATGGACAACGAGGGCGCCGTGCTGGCGGGTCTCGTGGCCCGCGCCGAGGCGCGGATCGCGGGGCTGCGCTCAGGCGAGGAGCCGGCGCTCCTCCCGGACGAGGACGCCCGCTACGCCGCCGAGTTCACCGTGGATCTGGACATCATCGACCAGCCGATGATTGCGGATCCCGACGTGCACAACGAGGACGTGTCCAAGCGCTACACCCACGACACGATCCGTCCGGTGTCCTACTACGGGGGAGACAAGGCGGTCGACCTCGGCTTCGTCGGCTCCTGCATGATCCACAAGGGGGACATGCAGATCATCGCGCAGATGCTCAAGAACATCGAGGCGAAGGAGGGGGCGGTGACCTTCAAGGCCCCCCTCGTGGTGGCCCCGCCCACCTACAACATCGTGGACGAGCTCAAGGCAGAGGGCGACTGGGCGATCCTCCAGAAGTACTCCGGGTTCGAGTTCGACGACCTCCTCCCGAAGAGCACCGCCCGCACCGAGTACGAGCCGATGATGTACCTGGAGCGGCCCGGCTGCAATCTGTGCATGGGCAACCAGGAGAAGGCGGCCAAGGGCGACACGGTCATGGCGACCTCGACGCGCCTCTTCAAGGGGCGCGTGGTGGCGGACAGCGCCGAGAAGAAGGGCGAGTCCCTGCTGGCGTCCACTCCGGTCGTCGTGCTCTCGACCATCCTCGGCCGTACGCCGACCATGGACGAGTACCTGGCCGCGGTGGACGGGATCAAGCTCACCAGCTTCGCGCCTCCCTTGGGGTGACCCCGGGCCCGATGGGGATTGAGACATTGGCTGGAGTTTGCCCTCGATCACCCGGTGCTCAGGGCCGTGGAGAGGGGTATGTTCCCCATATGGGAGCGATCAGCTTGAAGGGCCAGGGGACCGCGGTCGTCCTGTTCAGTTTCCTCGCCGGAGCCTGTGGAGCAGGGGGCTCGTCCGGTGGCGAGGCGGAGGCGCCGCCCAACGTGATCCTCATCTCGCTGGATACGCTCCGGTACGACCACTGCGGGTTCAACGGCTACGAGCGGGACACCACGCCGTTCCTCGACTCCTTCGCCAAGCAGTGCGTGGTCTTCGATCGTGCGTACACGACCATGTCGTGGACGCTGATCGCCCACATGTCGATGCTCACCGGGCTCTATCCGACGCAGCACGGCGTCATGGAGGCTGAGCTCGCCCTCTCCCCCGAGTTCCCCACCCTCACGGAGCGGCTCGCGGATGAGGGGTACACGAACCTTGGCGTCCACTACCCCGGGTGGCTGGACGACCGCTTCGGGTTCGGGCGCGGCTTCGGCTTCTACCAGAGCGCCCCCAGCGCGGCTGAGGCGGAGCGGAAGCTGGAGAGCGGCCTGAAGGGCGTCCGCCCCGGGTGGCCCTACTTCATGTTCATTCACCTCTTCGACATCCACTCCGGATCGTTGGTGGGGCCGTCGTCCACCATGTACGACCCGCCGTCCCCCTTCGACGAGATGTTCATGGAGGGCGCGCGGTCCGAGCTCACGGGGCTCGACATGCAAGCCTGGTGGGACAAGCCCGCCGCGCCCACGCCCAAGCAGCTGGAGGCCATCGTCGCGCTCTACGACGGCGGGATCCGCTACACCGATAGCATGCTCGAGGCCTGGTTCACCGACTGGGAGGAGCGGGGGCTGCTCGACAACACGATCGTCATCATCACCTCAGACCACGGTGAGGGCCTGCGGCAGCGCCTGGCCCGCTTCGGCGGGCACGGGGACCTCAACGAGGAGGGGCTCCGGATTCCGATGCTCGTTCGCCTGCCTGGTGGAGAGCGGGGCGGCGAGCGCATCGACTCCCTGGTCTCCCTCGTCGATATCGTCCCGACCGTGCTCGAGCTGGCGGGCTTCGAGGCGGACGACCGGCTCCCGGGGCGGTCCCTCCTGGGGCCACCGCGGCCCGCGGACGAGTGGGTCTACGCGGCCCGCACCAACATCCGCGCTGCGGTCCGGCGGGATCGGAAGGTCATCTATCGGGAGTCGGGCCCCGCGCTCGTCTACGACCTGATCGCCGATCCTGAGGAGCTACAGCCGCTGACTCCGGGCAAGGACCGAGCGCGCTTCCTTGCGGAGTCCCCCGGGCTCTACGAGAGCCTGCGTGATCAGCTCGAGGGTTACTTCTCGCCGCCCAGCGCGAGGGACGTGGGAGAGCTCGACGAGGGGACGCGCAACGACCTCAAGGCGCTCGGCTACGGGGGCGAGGTCGGCGGCGACTGAGGCGCGGGCCGCTCGCTTCGAGCGGGAGTGGTGCGGCGGGGTGCCACGCGGTGGCGGCGCGGGAAAGGCCCGAGCACTTCCCGTCGATTGATGGCGCTTCCGCGGCTGGGCGGCGCGTACCCTCTCCGCGCTTTTTTGCGGCGGG
>CAZEFP010000470.1:0-3426 GCA_964511565.1 uncultured Planctomycetaceae bacterium | reverse complement strand
GTTTCTGGCGCTCGATCAGTTTGTCGACTACGCCCTTGGCCGCCGCGATGGCGGGGGTCTCGCCACGCTTGGGCATCTGGGGCTTCGGCGTGGCGCCGGCGGGGGCGGTCTCCTCGGCGGAGCCCACCGAGTCCTCGATGGGCGCTGCGTCGTCACCGCTGCGTTCGGCGCAGGCAGCGAGGAGGGGGAGGAGGGACGCGGCGAGGGTGAGCGGGGTGCGACGGAGGATGTCCATGGGGGCCGAACTTAACGGGTCGCGGCCAGCGCCGCTGCCCGGAGGTCATGGCTTACACGACCCCGACGGGATCCCCGTCCCGGAGCGCACGGAGGCGCTCGGGGCTCACTCGCGTCGGCCCTCGACGCCGGTGCACTCGACCCCGTGCCTGCGCAGGAGCGCCGCGGTGACCCCCGGCCCCTGGACGACCTCGCCGTCCACGTGGGTGCTGGCGCAGCCGCACGAGGGGGAGCGCTCCTTGAGGAAGGCGCGCCGCAGCCCGAGGCGCTGGCAGACCTCCAGCGCGCCCGCGGCCCCCCGGGCGAAGGCCAGGGTCACGTCCTCGCCGCCGTGGGTCAGGACCTGACCCTTCCCGTCCAGCACGTCCTCCGCGGGGGCGGTGAGGTCCGCGGGGGGCCGGGGCGTCCCCAGGCCCCCGTGCTCCTCCGGGCAGAACGGCACGGCCTCGATGCCCTCGGCGGCGAGCTGGCGCGCCAGGGCCCCGTCGCCGTTGTGGGTCGCCTTGTAGGTGCACGCCTTCCCGAGCAGGCACGCGCTCACCAGGGCGGCTTCGTTCCGGGGTCCGTCCTCGTTCATGGCGCTCAGGCTCCTTGGATCCGTCGGGTCGTGGCGCGGGCCGCGGTCGCGTCTCGCAGCGCGGCCTCGAAGGCCTCCGCGACGCGCACGCCGACCCGGACGGTGAACGATACGGCCTCCCCGTATTCCTCCTCGTGGGCCTGGAGGTCCCAGGCGGCCAGGACCCCCTGGACGGCGCCGGAGTCCCCGTAAGGGTGGACGCACCGGAGCCCGACCTGGACCTCGACCTCGCGCAGCTCGGCCCGGTCGAGGGCCTGGCCCGCCGCGCCCCCGTACGCGCGCATGAGGCCCCCCACGCCCAGCTTGACCCCGCCGAAGTAGCGGACCACGGCGGCCACCGCGTTGGAGACCTCGTGCCCCTCGAGCTGCATGAGGATGGGCCGCCCGGCGGAGCCGCTCGGCTCTCCGTCGTCGTTGGAGCGCGTCTCATCGCCCGCGGCCCCGAGCCGCCAGGCGAAGCAGACGTGCCGAGCGTCCGAGAAGTCCTGGCGCACCGACTCCACGAAGCGGGCGGCCTCCTCGGCGGATCGGGCCGGGCCGATGCAGGCGATGAAGCGCGAGCCCTTGATCTTGTCCGGCTCGTAGGTCGAGGCGGCGGCCAGGGTCGTGAAGCGATCCGGCGCCGGGCTCATCGGTCGAACAGGGGCACCTCGTAGTGCACCTGGTCCAGGTAGAGCCCGGAGGCCGGCGCGGAGCCGGGGGCGGCCTTGCGATCGCGCGCCGCGAGCACGTCGGGCATGTCCTCGGCTCGCCGCTTGCCTTCGCCCACGCGCACGACGGCGCGGACCATGTTGCGGACCATCTTGTAGAGGAAGCCGTCCGCCTCGAAGGACATCTCCACCAGCGGACCCTCGGCGCCGAGGGTGCAGGCGCGCAGGTGCCGAACGCTGCTCTTGCGGTCGAAGCCGCCGCTGGAGGCGAAGGACGAGAAGTCGTGCTCGCCCTCCAGCGCCCCGAGGGCGTAGGCCATGGCGTCCACGTCCAGCTTGCCGTGGACGTGCCAGACCCGTCGCTCCAGCTCGAGGGGGAGCTCCTCCTCGTTCCAGAGGGCGAAGCGGTAGACCTTGCCGACGGCGTCCTTGCGGGCGTGGAAGCCCGGCGGGACGTGGCGGGCCTCCTCAACGATGACGTCGCCCTCCATGGCCTCGTTGAGGCGGGTGACGATCTCCTCCTCGCCCGCGGCGTCGGGGAGCTCGACCGTGGCGACCTGACCGAGCGCGTGGGCGCCGCGGTCGGTGCGGCCGGCGCCCTCGATGAGGGCGGGCGCCCCGAAGGCGGCGGCCACCGCGTCCTCGACGGCGCCCTGGACCGTGCGCTTGCCGGGGTGGCGCTGCCAGCCCTGGAAGAAGCGCCCGTCGTAGGACAGGAGCAGAGCGGCGTGGGCGGACACCGCGCTCATCGCCCCGGGGAGACGGGCTCTCGAAGGAAGAAACCGCTGATCGAGGCGCGGACGCTGGCCCCCGCGGCCGGCCGGACCGGGGTCACCATGTGCGGGGCGCCGCCGAGCACCACCAGGCGGTTGGGACGGGGCAGAATGAACCGGCCCTCGCCCCGCTCCATCAGGGCCGCGGAGTATTCCTCATCGTCGAAGCGGTGGCCCATGATCGGGAGGTCCGCACCGGGGTCCGTCTCCGCCACCAGCAGCTCGCCGCCCCAGTGGGCGTTCCAGTGGGGGTGGGCGTAGTAGATGTAGGCCCCCGAGTAGACGGCGCTGTCGTCGCCGTGCCAGGAGAGGCCGGCGCCGGTGGGGTACACGTAAGGCCGCGCGGTGATGTGGGCCCAGTCGTCGCCCACCACGTCCGAGAGGGACGCGGCCTCGCCCAGGAGCGCCTCCACGATCCGGTCGAGGGCGGTGCCGCTCGGGTACACGCCATCCTCGCTGGCGCCGCCGTCGATCTCGGCGTCCCGGGGAGGAGTCACGATCTCGTCGCCCCCCAGGGGGACGCCGTCCCCGAGCTTCCATGCGCCTGCGGTGCGGGACACCGGGGAGAGCTCGGCGAACTGGAAGTGGGTCCAGACCTCGGTCCACGCCTCCTCGTCGAGGAAGTCGTCGAAGATGCGCACGCCGCGAGACGGGTCAGCCATCGTGCCCTCAGAGGAGGTCGGGGAAGCGGTCCTTGTGGCGCTTGAAGAGGCCCAGGCCCAGGAACATGACGATCGCCGTGGCCGCCGTGAACTTCACGAGGTCGCCGGTGGCAGGCCACTCCCCGTAGAGGGTCACCTGCCGGAACATGGCGATGAACCAGTGCATGGGGTTGATCTCGAGCAGCCACCAGAACGGCGTCTTGGCCACCAGGGGGCCGGGGTAGAAGATCGGCGTGGCGAACATCCACACGGTCGTCCCGACGCCCACCAGGTGGAACGTGTCCCGCCAATAGAGGTTGAGGGTCGCGAGCCCCGCGCCGAGGCCCGTGGTGAAGCCGATCAGGAGCAGGAGCAGGCCGGGGAGCGCGAGGAGGGAGACGCCCACCGACAGGGCGCGGCTCCGGCCGAGGGACTCGCTCGTGTAGGGCTCGGTGGAGAGGCCCAGGTCCCGTACCTCGGCCGGCGGGAGCGCGTTGTCCTTGAGGGTGATGACCACCTCGCGCTGCCAGAGCTCGACGGTGGACTCGGCG
>CAZEFP010000469.1:0-3426 GCA_964511565.1 uncultured Planctomycetaceae bacterium | reverse complement strand
GCGCCCTACCAAACACCACAGGAAGATTTTTCATACGACCGAGTCTGTGAAATGGTCCGAGCTGCGATCGGTGATGATGCGGTCGATTTTGTTGTGCGGTCGATCCGTCCATGGTCGGCGTCCAGCGCAACTACCAGCTCTGGTTCCGTGACCCCAACCACCCCGATGGTACCGGCGTCGGCCTGTCGAGCGCCGTCGACGTGACCTTCGGAGTGGACTGAGCCTCCGGCGTCCTGGACCGGACCGCAGGACCGATCACCCGCGCCCTCGGGGGCACGGGTGGTCGGTCCTCTTCCATGGAGCCGACGGGTCCCGGCGACAGCCGACGATCAGGGCTGCTCGAGCTGGACGGCGAGCACCTCACCCGGAACGAGTCCGAGGGATTCGGGCGGTCGAACGATCAGCGTCCTGCCGAACTCGGGCACCTGAGGCTGGCGCCAGAGGCGCACCGGGAGCTCCTCGACGCCGCGGCCGTAGCCGACGACCTCGGCTTGCGCGACCTCGGTCGGTGCCATACGGCGGGACAGGAGGACGACCTCGGGCACGCCCTCCTCCGGCGCAGAGGGCTCGGGCAGGAACACCGTCACGTTCCGCGCCTCCGCGGCCTCCACCAGCGCCACCGTGTTGCCAGCCAGCAGCGCCTGCCCGGGGCGAGCCTCGATGAGACCCACCCGGCCGGCGATGGTTGCGGAGAGGGTCAGCGCATCCTGATCCAGGCGGAGAGCGGCGAGTTCGGCGCGCCGGACCTCCACGCGCTGTGTCAGGGCGACGATCGCCGCCTCGTCGGCCGCGCGCGCCGAACGCTGGACCGCCTCGCGAGCCGCCACGGACGGCGCCGGCGCCTCGAGGCCCTCGAGGATGCCGCGAGCCCGATCGAGACTGGCGATCGACGCCGCGCGCTCCTCGCGCTGGGCCGTGAGCAGCTCCCGGTTGGCGGCGACCTGTCCCAGCAGCGTGCGCTCGGCCAGCTCGAAGTCCTGCTTCTCGGCGGCGCGGCCAAAGCCCTGGTCCACCAGGGGCGTGAGCCGCTCCGCCTGGACCCGGACCTGGTCCGCCTTGAGCAGGTCGCGCTCGATCTCCACCTCGAGGGCGAGGATGGAGAGCCGCAGGTCCCGGGCCTCGATCTGGAGGCGCCAGACCTCGTCACGGACACGGCTGCGGTTGGCCTGGCCGTCCTGGATCAGCTCCGTGTCGCTCTCCCCGTTGGCCAGCAGGCGCTCGGCCGCGGCGAGGGCCTGGGAGGCCGCCAGCGACGTCACATCCGCGAGGACCGCCGCGAGCTGCTCCTCCGCCACGGCGAGCTGCGCCTCCAGGGGGCCACTGTCCAGGCGGGCCAAGGGGTCACCTGGCCGGACCACGTCCCCTTCCTCGACGAGGACGGTCGCGAGGAGGCCTGCCTGACCGAAGGCGTGCGGCACCTCGGTTGCCCTGACGATCCCGACGAGCTGCGGCTCGGGCACCGCGCTCCCCGCGGCCCAGAGCCCGGTCAGCCCGAGTCCGATCCAGACGAAGAACTGACCCGGGCCGCGCATGAAGTCGCGCAGCCGGAGCCCGATCGGCGTGGGGACGCGCCTCGGCAGCGGGGGCATCACCGGGTCGGTGGTCGGTTGCTTCTCGGTCTCCATGGGGTCGCGCGATCAGAGCTCGGCGTAACGGTCGCGGAGAACAAGGCTAGCCTCGACCACGCCCGGCGTGGAGCGGAGATACTCCACCATCTCGCTCCCCCGCTCGGGGTCGCGGAGCCGGACCGCGGAGACGACCTCGACGCTCTCCTCCGAGTCGTGGGAGGTCATCTTCTCGATGCCACGGCAGAAGCGGCCCAGGATCTCGTCGATCCGCGCGAGCGCGGCCTTCCACTCCTCCCCGCCGGACTCCCCCCTCCGCACCGCGTAGGTGACGTGGCCGTCGAAGCGAGTCTTGGAGCCGAAGGCGATCAGGTGCAGGTAGGTGACCACCGACATGAGCACGGTCCCGCCCACGAGCGCGATGCCGTAGCGCTGGGTGCCCGCCGCCATGCCGAGCACGAGGGAGAAGAAGACGAAGACCGTGTCGCGGGTGTCCTTGAGGACGTTCCGGAAGCGGACGATGGCGAGCGCGCCCAGGAGCCCGAAGGCCGTGACGAGGCTGTCTCCGATGACGAAGATCAGCAGCGTCGCCCCCATGGTGAGGACCACCAGGGACTGGGTGAAGCCGCGGGAGTACGAGAGCCCGTGGTGCGTGCGCTGATACACCCAGGCGACCGCGAGCCCGATGAAGGCCGCGATCAGGAGGGACGCGAGGAGCGCGGAGATCCCCGAGGAGCCTGCGGCGCCGCCGGCGACGAGGCTGTCGATGGCCGAACGGAGCTCAGGCATTGGGCAGTCTGAGGGGCCTGCGCGACTCGCTCAGGGCGTGGCGCAGCTGGGTCTGGCGGGGCCGCGAGAGCCTCCCCTGGTCCATGGCGTGGTCGAGGGAGAGCACGTACTTGGGGATGGACTCCCGGTTGATCTCCAGCTGATCGATGAGGCGCGTCGCCCAGGACGGGCACTGCTCCGAGAACTTCAGCTCGACGATCGCCCCCTCGGTCGGCGTCCGCTCCCACTCGCGGTGCGACTCAAGCGCCAGGTTGGACGTCGAGGTCATGGCGTGCTCGACCTCGGTGTCGATGGTGAACCTCACCGGATCCCCGTGGGCGGACTCGTAGGCCTCACGCATGTAGCGCACGCGAACCAGCGGTCGGGCGGCGAGCTCATCGAGGCGCAGCGCGAACTCGCTGGCCCCCTCCGCGTCGGAGAGGACCGCGGGGCGCCCGTTCAGGACGGCCTCGGCCACCTCTCGGCTCACGCGGGCGCGCGTCTTGCGCACGACCACGTTGGAGCGTTTCTTGACCTCGAGGAACACCGGGGAGCTGGGGTCATCGTCGTAGGCCCGCACCCGGAGCTTGAAGCGATTCCGGTGCCCTTCCACCGTCGTCCTGTAGAGCTCCAGTCCATCACCATCGAGGTAGAGGCTGACGATGGGGTACCGGTTGTCCGCGTTCTGTCGGGCGAAGTGGTCGGGGCGAACGAAGGGCCGCACCATCGCCCGGATCGACGGCAGAAGCCTCGTCGGAACGAAGTACTTCCACTCGTATCGAGAGGTGAGCGTGCGGTCGTTTTGGGACATCTCGAGGCGGCTCGGGGAAGCGGAGCCCAGTGGGAAATTTACAGTATATTGGTGGCGCCGGGAGCACCCGCCACTTCGTCCTTGGAGGGCCGTCTCGAAATCCCCACACCCCAGAAGCGTCGCCTGCCGTGCTTGGTCTCCGTCCGAACTTCATTGCCGCGTGCGCGGTGGTTGCTGCGTCGCTGGTCTGTGCGACTTCCGCTCAACAGCTGATCATCACCGAGTTCCTCGCCCGAAACGACGCGGGGATCCAGGACGAGGACAATGAGCGCAACGACTGGA
>CAZEFP010000468.1:0-3429 GCA_964511565.1 uncultured Planctomycetaceae bacterium | reverse complement strand
CCTCATCGAGTCCATCCACGACGGCTCCTTCTTCTCGGAGGGAGCCAAGCTCTGGGTCTTCCTCCCCGCGGCGGTGATCCTGCTCGGCCTGTGGATCTCAGGCGTCTACCTGTGGCTGCTACCGCACCTGGTCAGGCGCCGACGCCGAACCTGACGGACTCGCCGTAGCCGTACCGGCTCGCGGCCGCCATCAGCTCGTCGCGCAGGTTCCCTGCAGGGAGCCGATCCCAGTCCGCCCCGTGGACGTCGAGGACCTGGTCCTCGCCGGGCGTGGAGGCGAGGACGCGCTGGACGGTGGCGCGATCCCTGACGAGCCCCAGGAGGGCGACGATCTCGCTGACCCTGTCTCCTTCGAATTCCTCGGCGAGGAACCGCTGGTAGATCAGGTCGTCGTAGTCGCCTGCAGCCTCGACCATGCGGTTCCACTCGAGCCAGAAGCGCATGCAGCGGACGAGCGGTCCCCCGAGCTTGGTCTCCGGCAGGAAGTCCTGAACGAAGGAGCGGCGGGCGGAGGGCTGCTGGAAGAAGCCTGAGCTGTACAGCCCCTGCACCGTCGCCAGCGGGTGCCGGACCTGGTGGAAGATCACCGACCGCTCGGGCAGCTTGCCCAGCACGGGCGCAGCGAGCCAGGAGGCGTCTCCGGCCAGACGGGACGGCCAGAAGAGGGTGCCGCTCCTCTGGAAGCTCTTCAGGCTCAGCACGTCCTCGTGCCCGCAAGGGGCCCCCAGCGCGGTCAGGGACTGCGAGGTGAAGCGGAGCCCGGAGCGGGCGCAGCCGGTGAGGACGAACAGGCGTGAAGGCATTACATGGTTACCTTCGGCCCCCACGGCCCCCCATCTGGAATCGTTCCGGGCAACTGGAAAGGGTGCGGGGAGGCTGGGCGCCCGCGGCCCGGTGGCTAGATTGTCTCCCCATGAGCACCCGCCCCTCCGACGGCAGCCCCGCCCCGCGCCGGATCTGCGTCTTCTGCGCCTCCTCCACTGGCTCCAGCCCCGAGTACGCCGAGCTGGCCACCCAGGTGGGCCGCTCCCTGGTGGAGCGCGGGTACGGCGTCGTCTACGGCGGGGCCAACCGGGGCCTGATGGGCAGCGTGGCCGACGCCGCGCTCGAGGCCGGGGGTGAGGTCCTCGGCGTCCTCCCCTATGGCCTGCAGGCCATGGAGGTCGCCCACGAGGGCCTGACTCATCTGGAGATCGTGGACACGCTGCACGAGCGCAAGGCCCGGATGATGGAGCTCTCCAGCGGCTTCCTCGTCCTCCCAGGGGGGCACGGCACCCTGGAGGAGTTCTTCGAGGTCCTCACCTGGCTCCAGCTGGCGATCCACGACCACCCGGTGGGCGTGCTGAACCATGGCGGGTTCTACGACCACATCCTGGCCCACCTGGACCACGTGGTCACCCAGGGGCTCCTGCGCCCCGAGCACCGCGGGCTCCTCCTCGCTCACCCCACCCTCGAGGGGATCCTCGACGCGATGGAGCGCTACCAGGCCCCCGCTCGACCCACGTGGGCCACGCGCCCGCGCCCTTGAACCTCAGCCCGCGCTCGGTCGGATGCGCGACACCATGACCTGGGTGCGGGCGGCGAGCGCGGCAGGCAGGCGCTCGGCCACCAGCTGGCGGGCCTCCGACGGGCTGTGGCGGGCCGAGACGTGGTTGATCAAGAGGTGCTCGCAGGTGAGGCGGTCGGCGAGCTGCGCGAGCTCGTCGAGGTGGATGTGACCGAAGGCCGCCGCGCGCTCCGGCGTCACGCGGTCGTCGAGGAACGTCGCCTCCACCACCAGCCGTGGGGCGGCCATGACCTCGGGGTGGGCCACGAGCCCCTCGATCGAGGTGTCGCCCGTGATGGCGAGGAGGGGTTCCCGGGTGACCTGATGGACGGACTCGCCGGCCTCGCGGCGCGCCTTGATCTCCGCTCGACCGACGCCCGCCATGGAGTCGGCCAGCCGCTTGCCCACGCGCTCGAAGAGGTAGCCCTGGCTCGGCACCCGGTGGGCGGTCGCGAAGGGCGTGACCTGGAGGTCCGGCCTCAGGGACAGCGCCTCACCGGGCGGCAGGGGCCGGATGTGGGCGGCGAGGTCTCCGCCGTCGAGGCGGCGCCAGACCTCGAGGAGCGCCTCAACATCCTGCTCGATCCCGGGCGGCACGACGTAGGTGGCGGGGGGCATCCCGCGCAGGCCCCGCTGGGCCACGTGCTGGACGAGCGAGCCCAGGTGATCCGCGTGGGCGTGGGTGATCAGCACCACATCCCTCGCCACGGTCCGGTCGAGGATGACGCCCAGGTCGACGCAGACCTTCAGGGTGGGCAGGTCGATGCAGGACGCGACGCCCCCCACGGAGACTCCGCTCACCTCAAGTCCGTCGAGATCAAACACCAGCAGTCCTCCGGATCGCCCGGCGCGACCTGCCGCTATTGGACCCTATTCGAAGGCGCTGTTGTAGCGCTCCATCTCGGTCACTCGGCGCTCGATGTAGTCGGCGAGCGCCGCCTGCGCCCGGTCGAGGTTGCGCTTGGTGTCCGACTCGGCCACCACCGTCGTGGCGACCCCAACGCGGGTGCCCATGGCATCGGCCGTCACGCTCTTCACCTCGGCCAGGCAGACGATCTCGTGGCTGGACTTCGGGATCGAGAAGCGGAATTCGAACTCCGAGCCGACCGCGAGCCCGAAATCGGAGGGGACCCGGATGTTGGCCCCGCCCATCGAGATGTCGTGCAGGGTGACGTCGTGGGAGACGCCGTGAACGATGATCTTCCCGCCCAGGCGCTCGTCGAGCCCCGGCCGCGCGCGACGATCGCGGCGACGGTTGAAGAGCCGCAGGAAGCCTGCGTGCTCCTCTCTGGTGAGCTCCACCTCGTCCATGAACTGGAACCCGTAGCGGTTGGGCTCCTCGGCGGACGGGAGCGAGCGAACGATGGACTCGACCCGGAGCGGGCTGGCGTTGAGAGACGAGAACGTGATCGTGCGCACGGCGCCCAGCGTCAGGTCCTTCTCGACGCCCTGGTCGAATTCGATGGCGGCCCCTCCAGCCGACATGTCGATCAGCCGCCCGGAGACCGGGAGGCCATCGCCAGAGACCATCTGCACCCCGATACCGTCAGACCGGGACGGCGCGGACCGATAGTGGGTCCGGTCAGGGATGGCCTTCGCCTTGCTGAAGAGTCGCCAGAGCATGGTCAGGAGATCATGGGTCAGGGGGGAGCCAGGCGTCAGCTCGAGCGTCGGCCCCGCTGCTCTCGGCGGTCGACGGGCTTGCGATCCCAGAAGTCACGGTCGTGGTCCGTAGGCTCCTCCACCGGAGCAGCCGGCTTGAACTCCTCGTTCGCCGGGAGGGGCGGAATCACGGTGTCGCCGGCGGTCTTGTCGAAGAAGTCGATCTTGCGCTGGGGCGCTGGCGCCTCGACCCGCGCCGGGCTGCGCCGCGACTCCTCGAG
>CAZEFP010000467.1:0-3434 GCA_964511565.1 uncultured Planctomycetaceae bacterium | reverse complement strand
GCGTCGGCCGCCCGATGCCGGATGCCCGCCGCCTGATGGCCGCGCCGGCGGTAGTCCGGGTGCGTGTACCACCAGGCCAGGTAGCCTGACTGGCCGTTGGTGAACAGCGTGCCGGTCGAGGCGGGCTGGTCGTCCTCGTAGCCGATGTAGTGCAGCCACGCGTCGCTGCACTCGCCGTGCCGGACCCCCTCGACGACCCCCCGAACGGACAGATTACGTTGAGGCGCGGCGAGCTCATCGAGTCGAGGACGTCTTGGAAGGACCGGGCCTCGTCGAAGGCCAGCGTCGAGAAGTCGACATGCTCCCGAGCTCCGCGCGCCGGCGCCGGCCGGCCGGGCTTCGGCGTCGGCGTCGGCGAGCTGGTCGACGACCTGGTCGACGAGAGGGGCAGACTTGGCGCAGGAGCCAACTCGGCGACGATCTGCTCGACGCGAGCGCGGTCGAGGGAGATCTCCGGTCGGTGCTCGACGGGCTCGACTTGGCGAGGGCGCCGCGCGCATTTGATGTTTGTCGACCCCGGCCGGCGCGCGAGCCGAGCGCCGACGTCGTTCGTCGCGTCGAAGCAGTCCGGGTACGTCAGGCCGATGCTCGCCCAATGCTCGAGAAGAACGGCGTTCACCTCGGCGACGATCAACTTGTGGGCCTTCGAGAGGAGGTCCTTGTCGGTCGCGACGTCGTCCTCGAGCGCGTAATGGAAGTGCCACCCCCAGCCGCTCGTCATGGTCAACGTCGCGTCTCGGCCGACGACATGGGCGAGGACGGGCTCGCAGAACCGACGGAGGTCGTCGAGGGCCTCCTCGACCTGCTCGTCGTCCAAGTGCGAGTACATCCACTCCTTACGGTCGCCGACCTTGTCCTCGAGCTGATGACCGCTCGCGCGGCGTTGAGCGTCGACCAGGCCGACGAGGTCGAGGTCGAAGAAGAGCGACGTCACCCGAACGCAGTTCGCGACGCTCCGACCCTTCCCGGTCCCCTGTGTCACGTCGTTACGACGGAACAGGCCGGTCGAGATGTACTCGCCACCGGCGAGGGTCTGGTTGACGTAGGTGAGCCCCATCGGTGGCAGGGGCCAAACTTTCTTGATATTCATACGTTGGTTGCTCGGGGGAGGGCGTCGGTTGTGGCAGGCCGGCGCCCTCGGCTTTTGTGGGTTGGGGGGGGTTCCCTATCGGGAGAAGAGGGGTAGGTCCTCGACGCCGGCGCGCGCGCTCGGCGTTGGATGGGGTCGGGGTCGATCTCCTATCGCGGCGAGCCGAGCGTCGACGGGGACGGTCGACCAGGACGCCGAGCAGATCGCTGCGGGGTAGCCTCGACCGTGCGCTTCGACGCGGAGCTCCTCGTCGCCGACGCGGCTCGCGCGGTAGACGGGGGCGACGGTTCGGCAGACCTGACAGAAGATCGCCGGGGGCGCCGGCGCGACGGGGGGGCCTCCGTCGTCCTCCTCGGCCAGCTCGGCGAGGAGATCCAGGTCGAGGATGGCGCGGCTCATGGCGCAGCCTCCAGCGCGGCCACGAGGACCGCCGCGTAGCTTTCGTGTCGTGTCTGTCTGTCGCGAGACGGCGGCTCGACCACCCACGCGCCTAGCGCCTGACCATCCAGGCACGTAGGCAGCCAAGCCGGGTCAAGCCTCGCCAGCCTCACCAGCCCTAGCAGACAGCCCAGGGTCGCTTGGTCGTCCAGGTCGGGCAGGTCATCCGGTCCCGGTTGGAGGGTCGCAACGGAGCGACACGGGTGCCCGTGCTTGTCCTGCACGATGCAGACCAGACCGTAATGCCGCGTGTCCAGCCCCGCGAGCCAGCGATACGCGGCGCGTCGGGTGTCCGTGCGGCAGCGCGAGAGCATCCCCGGAGCCCACCGCCAGTGCTTACAGGCGACGGCGCGGCGGGATAGCTCGAAGGTCGTCATTCTTCGCCCATCGGGCGGACGTCGCGCGCCTCGCGGATGGGGATCTCTCGAATGAGACACTCGACGACTCCCGAGAGGGGGAGCCCGGTCCTCTCCATCAGATCGCGGACCGCGGCGCGAGCGTCCGGCGAGAGGGTGATGGTGTGACGAGACCGAAGCTCCGTCTCCTCGATTTTGTCGGCGTACTTCATTGCTCGGACCTCCTTAGCCGTGCATCAAACTGCATCAAACTACATCAAAAAGCATACGGCTGTCAAGGCAAGGCCCGAAAGAGGAGGGGTATCAGACCCCTCCCAAACCCCCCCCTCCTCCTAAATCCCTTTATATTTCTTATACTTCCTCTCTAAGAGGAGGGGTAGGAGGGGTATAGAGGGTATAAAGTAGGGAGAGAGAAGTAATAAGGGGATAGGTTTTTTATGGCGATATACCCCTCCTACCCCTCCTCCTCGCCTGTAAAGGGGCCTCCTCCCTACCCTTTCAGTGGGAGGGGGGGGGTCCTCCGGGGGGTCCTCCGCGCCGGCGCACCCCTCCTCCCTTTCGACTCTACCTCTCCCCTCTCGCCGCTACCCCCTCTCTACTGGTCAGAGACTGCGGTAGGATAAGAACGGAGGTTCAATGGCAAGAAGAAGACACGGCCGGAAAGGGCCTGCGAGCGCTCGCGAGAAGGAGCTCCGCGAGGTCATCGAGGAGAAGGACGTCGAGGCCTTGCTCTGGTGGATCGTCGAGGATCACGTCGGCGCGCTCCTCGACAAGGACAAGACAGCGCTCGGCGGCTACCCGCGCGCGGCCCTCGACCACCTGGCGCGCATCCACCTGCGCCGGATCATGGGCGCTAACGACGCCGGCCGGCCGTCGACGGAGGACGCCGTCGCCGAGCTCGAGAACGTCCTCCGCCTGGTCAAGTAGTGGTCTATCTACCCCCGGCGATCCCCCCGGCGCTCCGTCCGCAGGTCGAGGACCTGGTCGCGCCGCTCTCGACGTTCGCCAAGCTGCACAAGGTACAGGACAAGGACTCGAAGCGGCTGATCCCCCTCGACCCCCTCCCGATGCAGCTCAAGATCTTCGAGGCCGTCGAGGCCGGGCATAATCGGATCATCGTCCAGAAAGCGAGACAGGTCGCCGCGACGACCGGCGCGAAGATGGTCCTTCATCATCTCGCCTACACGACCTCACACGAGGCAATGTGCGCGATCATCTCGATGCGCGAGGACTCGGCGACGGCGCTCCTCGACGACTTCCGGCGCTGGCTTGACGACCCGCCGTCGCTGCTACGCCGGCCGATCGCCACCCAAGCGAGGAACCGGATCAAGTACGGCGACACCGGCGCGGAGCTGCGGGCCTTCACGTCGCGAAGTCAGACCGGCGTTCGGTCCTTCCAGCCGATCGCCGCGCTCGTCAGTGAGGCCGCGTTCGCGCCGGACCTGGCCGAGGTCGTCGCACAGGCCGACGCAGCCGTCGGCGAGGGCCTCCTGATCCTCGAGTCGACCGCTCAGAACCCGGGAGACCACTGGTCGAGGCTCGTTCAGGGG
>CAZEFP010000466.1:0-3441 GCA_964511565.1 uncultured Planctomycetaceae bacterium | reverse complement strand
GAGATCACCACGTCGGCGTCCACGCCGCGCCCGAGCAGCGTGGTGCCCTCAATGTCGTGGGTCGCGCCGATGGAGGCGCCGGAGAGGACGAACAGTCGTGCCATTGCGCGTATCGTAACGGCTCCCGCCCGACGCCCGGGCAGGAACCCATGACCACCCCCACCGCCCTCCCCCAGTTCGCCGTCGAGGCGCGCGGGCTCGGCCGCGTCTTCCGCGGCGGGCTCGGCTGGCGCCGCAGGCAGGCCCTGAGCGGGGTGGATCTCGCCATCCGTGGCGGGGAGACCCTCGGCGTCGTCGGACCGAACGGCTCGGGGAAGTCCACGCTGCTGCGGCTCCTCTCCGGAGTCGACCGGCCGAGCGCGGGCTGGGTCGAGGTGCTCGGAGAGCCGCCCACCTCTCGCTCGGCCCGACGCCGCCTCGCGTTCCTGCCCGACGGGTCCCCCTTCCCTCCCGAACTCTCGGCCCGCCGGGTGCTCCAGCTGATCGCCTCCCTTAGCGGCATGCCCCGCGCGAAACGCGGGACTCGCAGCGACGAGATGCTCGAGCGGGTCGGGCTCGGCGATGTCGGCGAGGCACCGCTCCGGACGTACTCGAGGGGCATGCACCGCCGGTTCGGGCTCGCCCAGGCCTTCCTCACCGACCCCGAGGTGGTCCTCCTCGACGAGCCAACCGCTGGCCTGGACGCCCCGGGATTCGCGGTGCTGGCGGACCTCCTCGGCGCTGCGCGCGACCGCGGCGCGACGGTGGTCCTCGCCTCCCACGTCGCCTCGGACCTGATCGAGCACTGCGATCGCCTCGCGCTCCTCGTGGGCGGCGAGGTCCAGCGGGTCGGGACCCCCGACGAGCTCCTCGGGGACCCGGAGGTGCTCCAGCTGCGGATCCGTGGGCTCTCGGAGGAGACCGCCGCCGCCCTCCATCAGCAGGTCGAGCGCTCGGGGGCCGAGCTTCTGGAGTCCGGCCCCGCTCACCGATCGTTGCAGGAGCTCTACAAGTCTCGCGAGCCCGGCGGCGGCGGGAGCGAGACCCGATGAACCTGCCCCTGCTGCGCCTGTCGGCGAGGCGCGCCGCTCCCCCCATTGCGCTCCTCGCCGTGGCGGCGATCACCCTCCTGGCGATGGCCGGCCAACCGGGCCGCGCGGAGATCGTCGAGGTCTCACCGAAGTTCGAGGAGGTGATCGTGAGCGCCGGGGAGCTCGCCTCGAGCACCGCCTGGATCGCGGGGCTCGTGGTCGCCTCGGCCTTCACGGCGCTCTTCGCCGCGCGGATCCCGGACCGCTGGTTCCGGCAGGAGGGCGACTGGCTCGGGCCCAGCGGAGCCTCCCGCTCGTCGATCGTTCGCACCTCGCTCGCAGGGGCCCTGGCCGGTGCCGCCGCGCTGTCCCTCGTCATCGGCCTCATCGCTGGATCCGTGGGCCGACCCACGGCCACCGGTACCGCGTCCCAGGACCAGCTCCTCGAGCTCGCCATGATCGCGGGCCCGAGCCGCTCGCTCGTTCTCATGCCCGGCGAGCGCTTCGAGCAGAGCCTGCCGGCGGGCCACCTGCCGCCCCAGGCGCGGGTTCGCGTTCGCGTGGCGCCGACGCTCGGGGCAGAGGGGCCCACCACGGAGGCGCTCCTCGCGTCCCCCGGCCAGGCGTCGGAGCAGAAGGTCGCGCGGCGGACCTGGCTGGAGGTGGCAGCCCCCACCAGCGAGGGCCCGGTGACGGTCACGAACGTCGGCAGCGGCGCGCTCGCGGTCCTGGGCCCGGGCCCGGTGGAGGTCTGGCGACCCTCCCGCGCCATAGGCGGAGGGCATGCTCGACTCACGGGCCACGCAGCGCTCCACCTGGCCTTCCTGGCGGCCCTCGCCTTCGGCCTCGGCGCCTGGATGGGCCCTGGGATCGCCGCGAGCCTCGCCCTGGCCCTTTGGCTGGGCGCCCGCATGGCCCTCGCCCCCACCGTCCTCGCGGAGGCCCTTCCTGGGGGCGCCGCCCTGGCCGCTGCCATCGACGCCGTCGCCGAGGGGCGGAGCCCCCAGGTGGTCCGCCCGGCCATGGTGCTCGTCACCGCCGGGGCCGTCCTGGTGGGATTCGCGCTCGCCAGGGGCTCCCTGGGGACCTGGCGCCGGGAGTCGCGAAGCTCATGACCCCTGGAGCGAGAGGCATCCGGCGACTCCTGGCCGTGACCGCAGCCGTCGCCCTGGCCCTCGCCGCGGCGAGCCCCCTCAGCTCGCCCGAGCTCCAGGGAAGGCGCCGCATGGGGCCGGTGCAGCGACTCCTGGGGCCCGTGGCGTCCGCCGCCGCCGGCTTCGAGTGGGCGCGTTACGGCGGCGCCCTGAACGATGGAGACGTCACCCGGGCCTACGGGCACGCCGCGCGAGCGCTCTCCCTGGACTCCCGGGCCACCGCCGGATGGCTGACCCTGGCAGACCCCTTCATCTTCATCCGCGCCTCCCCCCTCGAGGAGGCCGCTCCCGAGGCTCGCCGGCTCTGGATCCGCGAGGGCTTCGCGGTCCTCCGCTCCGGAGAGAGGCACGCCGCGGCACCCGGCGTGCTGGCCCGCTACGCCGCGACCATCAAGGCCGCCTTCCTCGCCAAGCTGCCCGATGAGGGCCTGGGATGGCCTGGAGGGGCTCGCGCCCTGCTGGAGGAGGCCCGGGCAGACCTCGAGCGCGCCGCCGCGCTCGGCGCCGACGAGGTCGAGGTGACCCTCGGCTACATCGAGCAGCGGGAGCGCGAGCTGACCGAGCAGGGCCGCTGAGCTCACTCCAGGCCGAGGTGGGCGCGCGGGCGAGTCCACCACGGACCCCACCACCGCGGCGTCGTTCGTTGCTACCCTCCGGGCCGTGGCATGGATCCTCGAAAACCAGCCGTTGCTCGGCGGCCTCCTCTCCGAGCCCGGCTACCTGGCCCCGTTCCTCGTGCTCGTGCTGTGCGGCTTCGGGCTCCCGGTGCCGGAGGAGATCACCATGCTGGGCGCGGGATTCCTGCTCTATCAGGGTGAGGTGGACATGGCACCGATCATCGCCGTGTGCCTGGCCGGCACGCTGCTGGGCGACTCGGTGCCCTTCTTCATCGGACGGCGCTTCGGTCGCCAGGCTCTCCAGCACAAGGCGATCCGCCGTGTGGTCCACCCCGAGCGACTGCGAGCCATCGAGCGGAGGTTCGAGCGGCAGGGGGCCCTCGCGGTCTTCGTGTGCCGCTTCCTCCCGGGGCTTCGCCTGCCCACCTGGTTCACCGCAGGGACCCTGGGCATGCCGTACGCCAAGTTCATCGCATACGACGGGCTCGGAGCGGTCATCCTGACCCCGACCCTCATCCTCCTCGGCCGCGAGTCCGGAGAGCGGATCTCGGTGCTGGAGTCGAAGATCGAGGACCTGCACCAGATCCTGGGCTTCGTGGTCCTGGCCCTCGCGGCCATGCTCCTCAGCCACCTGTGGAGCTCTCGCCGGTGGCAGGGCCA
>CAZEFP010000465.1:0-3448 GCA_964511565.1 uncultured Planctomycetaceae bacterium | reverse complement strand
GCGCCCTGCGGGTCGCCGTCCCCGATGGCGTCGAGCTGGAGCCCGTCCCCCCGCGGAAGTCCCCTCCCCTCGTGTACTACGGCACGTCCATCGCCCACGGCGCCTGCGCATCGCGCCCCGGGATGTCCTTCGTCAACATCCTGGGTCGCCGCCTCGACGTCCCCGTGCTCAACCTCGGCTTCAGCGGCAACGGTCGACTCGAGATGGAGCTCGCGGCGCTGCTCGCCGAGGTGGACGCCCGGGCCTACGTCCTCGACTGCCTCCCGAACCTCGGCCCCCGACAGGTGGCCGAGCGCACCGAGCCCTTCGTCCGGGCGCTGCGAGCCGAGCGGCCGGACGTCCCCATCGTCATGGTCGAGGACCGCGTGAACGCCAACGCGAGGTTCCTGCCTGGTCGGATGCGCCACCACGAGGGCAACCACGCGGCCTTCCGCGCGGCCTTCGACAAGCTGTCCGCTTCAGGCCTCCGCGGGCTGACCTATGTGCGAGACGCTCCCTTCCTGGGCGAGGACGGCGAGGCGACCGTCGACGGATCCCACCCCACCGACCTCGGCATGGTGCGCTACGCTGACGCCCTCGAGCCCATCCTCCGTCCGCTCGTTTGATCCCTCGCCCGATGTCCACGCCCCCCACCCCCGTCCGCCTGCAGCTCGGCCACGCGGTCCTGCTCCTCAGCGCGCTGGCCGCCGCGTCCCTCGCGTGGACCCGCGGGGCCCAGGAGGCCCCGGACTGGACCGAGGTCTCCGCCGCTGCGTTCCCCGAACGCGCCGCGGAGCTGGTGGATGCGGGGTTCGACGAGGAGGCCATCGACGAGCTTGCGCGACGATTGAACGGCGGAGACCCCGAGACCGCGACCCGCGCGGCGGTGCTACTGGGCGGGGCGCTCGACCGCGAGCAGGGCACGGCGCGTGCCCCGAGGATCGCCGCCCTGCTGCTCGACCGACTGGAGCGACGCGAGGCCGTGGAGGTGCGCGGGCACCTCGGCGCGGACGTGGTGGCCGCCAGGTCCCTGGACTCGCGGGCCTTCATGGACGGGGTCGCCGAACGCCTCTTGGAGCTCGCCGCTGGCGACGCTCCGCACCCGGTGCTCGCGGTTCGTACCGAGTGCGCGGCGGTCGTGCTCGAGGCCAACGTCGGCTGGGTCGACGTCTCGGCGTCGAACGCCCTCGCACCGACCGATGTCAGGAGCGAGGCGCTCTACCGCCGGGCCGCGGCCTTCCTCCTGAGCGTCCTGCGCGCCGAGACCCCTGACGAAGCGAAGAGCCCCAGGACCTGGGAGCGCGTCACGACCCTGGCGTGGGTCAAGACCCGCGCCGCCATGGCGATGAACCGGGCCGCCGCGGTCCACACCCAGTGGAAGACCGACGGCGGTGCCGTTTCAGGGCAGGTCACCACAGCCGTCCCTGTGGCCTTCCGGCCCGACGGTTCGTGGGCGCACCAGATGGCCGCGGCGGACCGCCTGGAAGCGATCCTCCTCGACGACTGATCCGGCGTGGCTCAGGGCCGGATGCGCGTCATCATCCGCGGGAACGGAGACGCCTCGCGGATGTGCTCGATGCCCGTGATCCAGCGCACGAGGCGCTCGAGGCCAAGCCCGAACCCCGCGTGGGGGACGGAGCCGAAGCGGCGCAGGTCGAGGTACCACTCGAACTCCTCCATGGGGAGCTCGTGCTTGGCGATGGCCTCGAGGAGCACGTCGAGGTTCTCCTCGCGCTGGCTGCCGCCGATCAGCTCACCCGCGCCCTCCGGCCCGATGACGTCCATGGCCAGGACCCGCGTGGGGTCCTCGGGCGCCTCCTTCATGTAGAAGGCCTTCACGTCCTTGGGGTAGTGCGTGATCACCAGCGGCTGGTCGTGCATGGCCGCCAGGATGGTCTCGTCCGGCGCGCCGAAGTCGTCGCCCTCCACGAACTCGGAGTCGGGGTGCTCCAGCAGGATCTTCGACGCGTCGTCGTAGGTGATCCTGGGGAAGCCGCCGGTGCAGGCCTCGAGCTTCGAGATGTCGCGCTCGAGGGTCTCGAGCTCCGTGCGGCGACGCTCGAGGACCTCCTTGACCACGGAGACGAGCATGTCCTCCGACAGCTGGATCATGTCCTCGAGGGTGGCGTAGGCCATCTCGGGCTCGAGCATCCAGAACTCGGTGAGGTGTCGGCGGGTCTTGCTCTTCTCCGCCCGGAAGGTGGGGCCGAAGGTGTAGACCTTGCCGAAGGCCATGGCGGTGGCCTCGGCATAGAGCTGGCCCGACTGGGTGAGGTAGGCCTTCTCGTCTCCGAAGTAGTCGACCTCGAAGAGCGTGCTCGTCCCCGCACAGGCGGAGGGCGTGAAGATGGGCGAATCCACGCACAGGAAGCCGCGCTCGTCGAAGAAGCGGCGCAGGGCGAACTCGATGGCGCTACGGATCCTGATGATCGCCCACTGCCGCCTCGAGCGCAGCCACAGGTGCCGGCGCGACAGGAGGAAGTCGGCCCCGTGCTCCTTCGGCGTGATCGGGTACTCGCTGGCGGACTGGACCACCTCCCCACCCACGACCGAGATCTCGAAGCCCCCGGGGGCGCGGTCATCGGCGCGGACCTCGCCCTGGAGGATCAGGCTCGACTCCTGGCTGGCGCGCCCGATCTCCTCGAAGAGCTCGTCACCCACCACGTTCTTCTTCAGCACGCACTGCACGAAGCCCGTGCCGTCCCGGAGGATCACGAAGTGGAGCTTCCCCTTCGAGGTCCGATTGTGGACCCAGCCGCGGAGCTCGACGGTGGCGCCGACGTGCTGGCTGAGGTCTTCGATCGTGACGACGGGCATGGAAGGTGCGGACATGGGCTTGGTGCGCCGCAGTGGGCGAGACGGAGAGTCGAGGGGTGAGGGGATCTGGAGGCGTCAGGGGAACATCCCGTGACCGCCTTGGAGCTGAGCGTCAGAGGGCGAGCCGGCTTCGAAGAGGACCTTGCCCTTGTGGGTCGCGCCCTCCCGGCGCGCCTCGACGACCACGGCGCCGCCCGCGAGCAGTTCGGGGGTGATCTCCGCGGCGGGGGTCACCACCTTCACATCGGAGTAGCCCAGGCCCTGCAGGTATTCCCGGGCCGCTTCCAGCGGCCCGAGCGCCGCGACCTGAGCGGCCCCGCCTCCCGCGCCGCTCGCCGCCAGGGCCGCGAGCGCTTCCTGAAGGCGATCCGCCACGGCCTGGGCGCTCGCCGACTGGGCCGCCTGCAGGTCGGCGAGCGCAGCGAGGATGCGGTCCGTGTCCCGGCTCCCCTCGGCACCGGCCTGAGCCTCCGTCGCCCGGGCGAGGGACTGCAGGGCCTCGGCCACCGCCTCGGGCTCACCCGCGGGAGCCGCGCTCGCACCGGCGGCCTCGCGCACGGCCTCCCGCAGCCCCTTGAGCTCGGCCCCCATGGACTCCTCCAGATTGCGCAGACGCGCGAGCGCCATGAACGCCGCGGCCGTGATGGGCACC
>CAZEFP010000464.1:0-3455 GCA_964511565.1 uncultured Planctomycetaceae bacterium | reverse complement strand
GGGGGCGTGGGCCGGTCGGCGGAGGGGGCGTGGTCGATTCGCGACCTACCCCGTGATGCTAGCGAGTTCGTTCGGGTGATCCCCAGCCGATGGATTGTTCACGTGTTGTTCGCCGGGCCTGGGTCCGCGGGAGATCGGAGTCGCCGTGCTATCGTCCAGGCCCATCCGCCCCTCTTCTCTGTAGCCGGCGCCACGCCGAGTCCCCATGGTTGATCCCGCCTTCCCGAAGACCGCCACGCGGCGTGAAGTCCTCAAGAACTCCAGCTGCCTCACGGCCGGCGCGCTCCTCGCCGGCGCCCCGGTGGTGATCCCCCCCGTCGGGGGCCAGGAGACGATCCACGTGGCGGTGGTTGGCTGCGGGGGCCGGGGGAGCGGGGCCGCCAAGAACGCGCTGCTGGTGAAGCGTGGCCCGACCAAGCTCGTGGCCATGGCGGACGTCTTCGAGGACCGCATCAACTCGAGCTACGGCGCGCTCTCGGGGGAGCTCCCGGATCAGGTGGACGTGCCCGAGGAGCGGCGCTTCCTCGGCTTCGATGGCTACAAGGAGGCCATGGATTGCCTGCGGCCGGGGGACGTCGTCATCCTGGCCACGCCCCCCGCGTTCCGCTGGGTCCACTTCGCCTACGCGATCCAGAAGGGTCTTCACGTCTTCATGGAGAAGCCGGTGACCGTGGACGGGCCGAGCAGCCGCCGGATGCTCGCCCTGGGCGAGGAGTCCAAGAAGCGCGGCATGAAGGTCGGCGTCGGCCTCATGTCCAGGCACAGCCGCGCGATGCAGGAGCTGCACGAGCGCGTCCGGGCTGGCGAGCTCGGCGAGATCATCGCGCAGCGCGGATATCGCATGCAGGGGCCGGTGGCCTTCTTCCGGTCGCTCCCGAAGCCGGACCACCTCACGGACCTCCAGTACCAGATCCGACGCTTCCACAGCTTCCTCTGGGCCAGCGGCGGCGCCTACAACGACTTCTTCATCCACATCATCGACCAGCTGGCCTGGATGAAGGGCTCGCGACCCATCAAGGCCCAGGCCTCCGGCGGGCGCCACTACCGCCACAGCGACGCGGGTGAGCGGTTCGTGGACCAGAACCTCGACAGCTACTCGGTGGAGTACACCTACGACGACGGCACCAAGATGATGTTCGAGGGCCGGAACATGGTGAACTGCCAGACGCGCTTCTCCAGCTACATGCACTGCACGAAGGGCTCCGCGGTGGTGTCCGCCACGAGCGACTGCGGGCTCCCCTCGAGCATCCACTCGGACCAGAGCCTCAGTCGCAAGAGCCGCACCTGGATCTCGCGCGTGCCGGAGGGTGAGCGGAACCCGTACCAGAACGAGTGGGAGGACCTGATCGCTGCGATCAGGGACGACACGCCCTACCACGAGGTGGAGTACGGGATCGAGGCGAGCATGCTCTGCAACATGGGCCGGATGGCGGCGCATACGGGCCGCGAGATCACCTACGAGCAGGCCCTCAACTGCGAGCAGGAGTTCGGGCTGGGCGTGGACAAGCTCACCATGGACTCCGCGTCGCCGTTGATGCCCGGGGAGGACGGTCTCTACGCCGTGCCCGAGCCCGGGGTCAAGACGGACCGGGAGTACTGATCGACGGCACCGGGCGCCGGCGCCGCCGCCCTCGGGTCGGGGCGGCGCGGGCGCCGCAGCCGATTCCACGGGCGGGCGGAGGGCGGCGCCCCCTCCCGCCCGTCCTCAGCGGTCCGCTGAGTGGCCGAGGAGCCCGCGGCGGTGGGCGTCCTCGGCGGTGAGGATGGCCCCGCCCGCCGCGCCCCGCACGAGGTTGTGGCTGAGGGTGATGAAGGTCCAGCGGAGGCCGCTGGCGTCCAGGGGCTTGAGGCCGCCGACGCTGATGGCGAGCCCGTCGCCCCGGTCACGGTGGGGGCCGGGTCGTGGGGCGTCCATCCCCTCGTCCACGTGGATCAGGGGACGCGGAGCGGAGGGGAGGTCCGCGGCGCCGGGGAGTCCGCTGTAGTCCGACCAGGCGCGGCATAGATCGGCCGCTGAGGCCGGGCGGTCGAGGGTGACGTCCACGGAGAGCGTGTGCCCGTGGGCGACCGGGACACGG
The DNA here is from genome assembly GCA_964511565.1 of uncultured Planctomycetaceae bacterium. Taxonomy (GTDB): domain Bacteria; phylum Planctomycetota; class UBA1135; order UBA1135; genus Saltatorellus. The sequence goes on along the minus strand of CAZEFP010000464.1, from coordinate 1,377 downwards.
ACACAGGTGGCCTGGACCGTGAGGGAGGCGGGCTCGAAGGGACCCTCGCCGTCCCAGCGCCCGAGGATCTTCGGGAGCTCCCGGGCGAGCTTCTCGGCCTCGCCCGGGATGTCAGGGGCCAGCCCGTCGGGGAGTTGCAGCAACTCGCCGCCCTGGAGTCCTGCGCCCGAGAGGGCCTGCAGGCTCACCACCCGGGCCTCCCGGACCCCGTGGCCGGAGCGCAGGGGGGCGAGGGCGAGGGCGAGGCCAACGGTGGTGCAGTTGGGGTTGGCGACGATGGCGCCCGCGCGCTCCTGGTCCAGGGCGCGGTGCAGGTGATCGCCGTTGAGCTCGGGGACCACCAGCGGGACATCGGGGTCCATGCGGTGGGCGGCCGCGTTGGTGAAGACCCAGGCCCCGGCTTCCGCGTAGGGACCCTCGAGGCGGGCGGCGGCGGCGGGGCTGAGGCTGGAGAACGCCACGGGCGTCTCGAGCTGCTCGGGAGGGCTCGTCAGGGGCATGGTCGCCAGGCCCGCGGGGACCATCCCCGGCCGCCTCCAGCGGACCGCCTCGCCGTAGGTCAGCCCGGCGCTCTCCGGTCCGGCGACCAGCGACTCGATCCGGAAGAGCGGGTGCGCGGCGAGTCGCTCGCAAAACACCTGCCCCACGAGACCTGTGGCGCCGAGGATGGTCACGGGGATGGGCATGGGCCCAGTCTAGGTGCCGCGCTCCCTGTGCACACGATGAGACTGTTGCACCGATCCACAGCCGCCGCTGGTGTGGGGCGCTAGACTCCCCGCCATGTCGACCGCGAAGAACCTCAAGCGGCCCCTGGTGCTCAAGTTCGGCGGCGCGGTCCTTGGTGGAGAGGGCGGCGTTGAGCGGGCCGCCGCCTTCGTGGCCCGCGAGCGTGCGGCCCGACCCGAGGCGGGGGTGGTGGTCGTCGTCTCGGCCCTCGGATCCACGACGGACAGGCTGTTCGAGGAGGCCTCCGAGCGGTTCGGAGAGGATGAGGCGGGCGTGGCCGGCCACGTCCAGGCAGGGGAAGAGCACGCAGTACGGTGCATGGTGGCGGCGCTCGAGGACCTGGGGGCCCCGGTGCAGGCCTGCTCACCCGAGTGCCTGGGCCTTGTCACCAGCGGTAGTCTCCTGGACGGGGAGAACGAGTCACTGAACTCATCCTCCCTCGACGCGGAGCTCTATCCCGCGGACGCGCCCCCGGCGGTGGTAGTCACCCCCGGTTTTGTGGCGAGGGATCGCCAGGGGCGGCCGAGCCTTCTGGGCCGCGGCGGGTCAGACCTGACCGCCCTGTTCATCGCCCACCACCTGGATGCGTGGGACTGTCTGCTGGTCAAGGACGTGGACGCTCGCAAGGAAGCCGTCGATGCGCGGCTCGCG
>CAZEFP010000463.1:0-3460 GCA_964511565.1 uncultured Planctomycetaceae bacterium | reverse complement strand
ACGTTCCGCGCCGCGGCCGCGGACCAGCTCGAGATCTGGGCGGACCGCAACGGCGCCTCCATCGTGCGCCAGCACAGCGACAACGCCGACCCCGCCGCCGTGGCCTTCGACACCTGCGCTGCGGCGGAGGCGAGGGGCGTGGACGTGGCGATCATCGACACCGCCGGCCGCCTGCACACCCAGTCCAACCTGATGCAGGAGCTCGAGAAGGTGCGGCGCGTGATCGGTAAGAAGATCGAGGGCGCCCCCCACGAGACGTGGCTGGTCATCGACGGGACCAACGGCCAGAACGCCATCCGCCAGGCCAAGGAGTTCACGCGCTCCGTCGAGGTCACCGGCCTCATCGTCGCCAAGCTCGACGGCACGGCCCGCGGCGGCGCGATCTTCGGCATCCACCGGGAGCTCGGGCTACCGGTCCGCTACATCGGCACCGGGGAGTCCATGGAGCTCCTGGAGCGCTTCGATCCCGAGGCCTTCGTGGACGCGATCGTGACGCGGACCGTGGGCTCGGCCTGAACGGGTCTCCGGTCAGGCCCGGGCGCTTCCACGGGGCGCTCCGAAGAGGTCCCGCTGCGTCGCGACGAGCACCGCGAAGCCCATGGCCCCGATGATCGTGAAGACGATCCACAGGGTGCGGCTGATGGCGCGCGCCGCCATGAAGTTGCGGGTCGGCTGGCCGCTGAGGAAGGGCACACCCTCTCCGGGGCCGCCCTCGAGCACCTCGAATTCGATGGTGAGCGGGTGCTCCCATGAGAGCCAGAGGGCGCCGAAGCTGACGAGCCCATCAGGATCCGCGGTGGCGACCACGCGCTCACCATCGACCAGGGCCGCGAGGAGGACGCCGCCGTCCTCCGCGCGATAGGTCGCCCGGGCGGCGATCTTCGCCCCCGGCTCCGCCCGGACCGAGAGCCGCGGCTGGCGCTGCTCACCGGGCCACGCCGACTCCACGCGCGCCCCGCCCAGGTCCAGGGTCCAGCTCGCCGGGTCCCCCGCCTGGAGCGCGAAGGGCTCCCCCACGATCTGCCGGAGCGCCTCCCGCTCCAGCCGGGCGTTGGAGACGTTGAGCAGGAAGACGAACGTGAGCAGCGAGAGGCCCACGGTCAGGAGCGCGAGGAAGCGGAAGGCGACCATGGCGGGATCATGGGCTCGACCTGGGCGGTCGCCCAAACAGGATCCCCCGATTCCTGTCTCCGCCGGGAAGAACCCACGCGGCCCGCGGTCAGAGCCGCGTCCGAGGCGACCGCGCGGACGTACGGACGCTTGATCTCGCTCCCCCGGGGGAGGAAGCTCTCACGGGGACCGAGGACGGCCCCTCCCCATGGAACCGAACCCAACACAGGCCCCGGCCCTGCAGAACGGCGCCGACGCGTCCTCCCTGGATCGGCTCCAGGCCTGGCTCGTGCTGCTGCCCCTGGCGGTCCTCTGCTTCCCCGGCGAGCTGCTCTCCACGGGCGCCGGCGCCTTGAGCCCCTTCGAGGGGGCCCCCGACACGACCTCCATCGGGATCGGCATCGTCGCCCTGTCGGCGATCCCCGCCGCGCTCCTGGCGACCGTGCGCGGGCGTGGGAGCCGCCTGCTCGGACTGCCGCTCTTCTACATCGTCCTCGCCTTCGCGGCCTACCACCTGCCCCGAGCCACCGACACCTTCGGCGCCTGGCGCGCGGTCACGGGTCTCGCCGCCGCGGCGGGCTGGGCCATCGCCGGGAGCGCCCTTGGCCCCGCTGGCCGAGCCATGGTGGCGAGGGGCCTCCCGGTCATCACGCTGCTCCTGCTGCTCGCCGCCTTCAACACCGACGGCGGGGCGGCGCTGGGCAACTCCGGCGACTTCTCCGAGGCCGCCCTCGCCGGAGCCGTGCTGGGCGCAGGCCTCTTCCTTCGTGGCAGCGGGCCGCTCGCCATCGTCGGGCTGGGGGCCCTCGGGCTCTATGCGTTCAAGGTCGGCCAGCTCCCCGTGTACGCCGGGCTCCTGGGCCTGGGCGCCGCCGCCCTCGCCGTGGCCCTGGGGATGCAGGTCACCCGCGGGGCCTCCGACCTGCGGGTGAGCTGCGCCCGTCGGCTCCGGCTGCTCCTCGTGGCGCTGCTGATTGGCCTCTCCCCCACCGGCTACCGGCTCGCCACGGCCGGCGGTGACGACCCCGCACCCGCAGAGGTCACCTCGGTGGCCACAGGTGACGCCGCTGCGACCTCCACCACGGGCGGGTTCGGCTTCCGGCTCAAGACCTGGGCGAGGGTCCCCACCTTCCTCGGGGTCCACGCCCCGCTCGGGGCAGGGCCCGGCCAGTTCCAGGCCGCGTTCCCTCCCTTCCGGGACCCCGCGGAGATCGAGGCGTCCTCCTTCGACCGACGGGAGCCCACGCCGATCGAGGTCGAGCACGCCCACAACGACCCGATCACCGCGGTCGCCGAGCTGGGGTACGTGGGCGGCGGGGCCTTCGTGCTCCTGCTGCTCCTCGCCCTGGTCCGCGCCGCCAAGCTGGTGGCCACCGGGGACGACGATCAGCGCGACCTCGCCCTCGCCGCGATCGCGGTGCTGGCCAACTGCACCGTCAACTCGCCCTTGCTCTATGGCCCGGTGGCCCCGCTGATCGGGTTCTGTTTGATCGGCTCGGTCCTGGGGCGCGACGGGCGAGCGGTCTCTGACGGGGAAGAAGCGGAGCGACCGAGGATCCTGAGCGACGCGTGGTACAGCCGCCTCGCCCCCGGTCTCGCAGTCCTCGCGCTGCTGCTGCTCTCGCCACGGGCCGTCTCCCTCATCCGCTACGGCAGGGCCCTGGCCGAGGTCCCCAGCGCGCGGATCGTGCTCGACGACGGACGCGAGAAGCTCGACGCCAAGCTGCTGGGCGGCATCCTCGACCGAGCCGGCGAGCACGCCCCCGAGAGCCCGATCGTCCTCGAGATGCGCCGCGCGCTGCTGGCCTCCGAGGGCGCGGCTGCCGAGGAGCAACGTGCCGCGCTCGACGCCTGGCTGGAGCGCCGCCCCCACAGCTTCGCGGCCCTCCTGAACCGGGGAGTCCTCGAGGCCCGCGAAGGCGACTACCAGGCGGCGGAGATGGCCTTCTATCGCGCGCTCCTGCTGGACCCCGGCTCCCCGTCACTGCTCCAGAACCTCCTCCGCCTCGGCTGCGACCGCCGCCAGCCCGCCGAGGTCGAGCAGTTGCTTCAGATGCTCGCCGGCATCGGGCACCTCGACCCCGCGTTCGCGCGGCAGATGGCGCTGCAGAAGACCATGGAGGGCCGCCTCGACGTCGCGGCTCCGCTCATGGAGAGCTGGCGCGCAGCGGCAGGGCTCGAGGCCGTCGACCTCCAAGATGCCAACAGCACCTACCGGGCCCAGAAGAACGCCGCCGCCCGGGGCGCCGACCTGGAACGCGACGCCTTCACCGTCGCCACCAAGGTGCTCTTCGGAGAGCAGGACCTGCGCAACGGCGACGCCAAACAAGCGGCCACGCAGTTCCGCCTC
>CAZEFP010000462.1:0-3471 GCA_964511565.1 uncultured Planctomycetaceae bacterium | reverse complement strand
CACAGCCGGAAGGAGGGCACCATCCGCTTCCCCACCAGGAAGTAGGAGTGATTCGTGGGATACGCCCGCACCAGGTGGTCGCGGACCATGGGCGAGAGCGCGGTTTGAGTCATGGTCTGATCGCGCCCCTGCGACCGACTCAACGCCACACGCCGCCCGAGCAGGGTCCCGTGGCGGCGCATCGTGAAGCGGCGGGGCTTTGCCGCCAGTGTACCAGTGGGTGGTCCCCGCTCCACCCGCAGCCCCGCCCATGGGGCGAGGTGGACCGCGAAGCGCCGGGGACGAGGTCATCGACCGCCGCGCCACATCGCCGCCGGGATCAGCCTCCGGCGGGGGGCTCGGCGCGCTGCCCAGGGCCGCCTCGAGCTGGAAGCCGCTCGAGGATGGAGGGGACCTCCACACGCTCGGCGGGCAGGAACACCCGCGAGCCGTCGACCCGCACCAGCCGAACGCCAACGTCCCCGGGGCCCAGGCCGAGCTGAGCGGCAACTCCCCTGGCCTCGTCCACCGAGAGCGCCCGCTCACCGGCGAAGGACGAGCCCTCCCCGGCGACCTGGATGACGAGGAGCCCCTTCTCGTCGGCGAGCGACGAGGCAGCGCGGAGCCCCTTCGCCCAGGCGAGCACGGCAGGGTGGGTCGCGCTAGGCCCGACCACCACGAGCGCTGGCCGCTCACCCCTGATCTCGTCGAGCGCGAAGGGGCCGTAGGCGGCGATCTCATCCAGCTCGATCCGGAAGGGGCCGTCCCGACCATCGGACATGGTGATCCCAAGCCCGATGACCTTGGACGGGTCCAGGGGAGGCAGGTCGAGCTTCCGCCCGCGCCACTGGGGCGTGAGGTCCGTGAAGGGGACGAAGATGGTCTGCCAGGGGCCCGGCTCCTGCGCGTCACCCGGCGCGCTGGGGCGGGTGGGGAAGCTCGCCCGATACGACACCCCGCCCCGCAGGCCGGACTGACGTACGCGCAGGCTGTAGCTCCGCCCATCGGCCCTCACCCGCAGCCGGAGCCCGCGATAGCCCGTGAGGTCCATGCTCTGATCCCCGGTCCGAACGGACGAGAACCCGCCCCCGTTCGTGTTGAGGACCCCCCTGAAGTCCATCCGTCCGCCGACCAGCTGGAAGTCACCCGACGAGCGGCCGCCCATGACGCCATCGAGGACCGTGACCCACCGCAGGGAGCCCGGTTCGAAGTCGGTGAGGACGCGCGGCCTCGGGGGCCCCCCGTCCCCGTCGTCGAGAGCTCCGTGGACGGGCTGAATCATCGTGCCCATGAGCAGGGCGAGGAGGACCGCGGTGTGCATGCAGGGGCGTTCGCCGGGCAGCCCCCTGGGATGCCACGCCCCGGCGAAAGTCCGGGCTGCCCGCTCCAGCCGGTGGCTGGATCCCCGGACGGGATCAGGCGCCCCCCTCGAGCCTTGGGACCACCTGCTCCATGAAGGCCCGCATGCTCGCGATGACGCGCGGGCAGTCGTGATTGAAGAAGTCGAACCAGAGCATCAGGCGATCCTCCCGGTGATACCGCTCCGCGAGCTGCGCCGCCACGGCCTCCGCGTCTCCGATCACGGCGTTCTGCGCCGCTCCCTCGAGGGTGCTCGCGTCCACGGTGCCGTGCAGCGCGGTCCAGTAGGCCCGGAGGGCGCGATCGGCGTCCTCGGCCGCGGCCGCCCGCCGCTCGGCGGAGGTCCGGCCCTCGTCCTGATTCAAGAAGACCATCACCGTGCGGGGCATGTACTCCCGGCGCCACGGGCCGCCATCGGCGTGGTAGGCCGCCGCCATCCTCTCGTGGGTCGCCTCCACCACCTCGGGCGCCGTGATCGAGAGGTTGAAAACCTTGACCGGTCCCCAGCGATTGACGGCGACCTGGAGCGCGGGGTCGTGACTCCCGAGGACCAGATCGAAGAGCTCCCTCCGGACCTCCTGGGGGATGATCTTGAGGCGGTCGAACTCCCATCGCCTCGGGACGCGGATGGCCCCCGCCGGGTCGAGGGCGTCGAGCCCCCCCGCGGCCTCACACGCCTCCTCCCAGTGCTCGGCCGTCCGGAACATCTCACGGGTGAGCGCGGTCGACCCCACCTCGTCGCTGGAGAGCGCCTCACCGCGCGTCAGGCGGAGGAAGACCTCGCAGGCCTCCGCAAAGACCTGCCCCCGGAGCACCGGCCACGCGACCTCCTCCAGCGCCGACCTCGGGCGCACACCGTGGGCGCGGTTCATGAACTCGAAGCGGCCCGCAGAGAAGCCGAGGCGCAACCGGCGCGACTCGGTGGGCTCCAGCCCGTGGAGGGAGAGGAAGGCCGCGAGCCGCTCCGCGTGGGCGATCGGCCCCCCGTTGCAGAGCAGGTTCATCACCGCGCTCCCCACCTCGATCCGCTCGGTGCGAGCGAAGATGCGAGCGGCGAGCTGGAAGATGTCGGTGTTGAGCCCGACCTCTCCCTCCCAGTGCGGAATGACCGGATCGGGGTGGGTCTTCTGAACCTCGCTCGAGAGGTGCGACTCGGCGATCCAGGCCGTCTCGTAGCCGAGGCGATCCGCCGCCTCGACCTGGGCGAAGAAGCTCCGGAGCATGGCGGCCTCGGAGGGCAGGGCGCCGGCCACCGGAGTCTGAGAGATCGAGAAGAAGACGTCGTACTTCAAAGCCTGCGCCCCGCGGAGCGACCGCCAAGATCCTCGAACCCGCGCTCCGCCGCAAGCAGGATGAGCGCTCCGCCCGAGGCAAGTCCGCCCGACCCCATCGTGATCGCGGGAGCCGAAGACCACCGGAGCCTGCCCGGCCGACGGGCTGGCCCCATGGGGGTCAGCCCAGGCCTCCGCGTCCCTCCCGCGGGAGGGACGCCATCAGCTCGGACGGGCACGCCACGAGGTCGTCCTGGCTGTCGGATCGCCACCCATCGCAGGCCACCAACCGATAGGCCCCGGTGCGCCGCGCCCGTGCCTGCCGGCGCCGCGCCTTGGTCCCATCGGCCTTCCGGGTGTCGAACCGCAGGAGCACGTAGTCGGGTGGCAACGCCTCCAGTAGCTCGGTCCGAGCCCGGAACGCGTGCGGTCCCGCGTAGCTGACCTCCATGACCACCACCGGCCGACTCGCGCCGAGGGTCTCCGCGAGCCCCGCGAGCACCTGTCGCTCCCAGCCCTCCACGTCGATCTTGATCAGCCCCACCGCGTGATCTCGCCCCAGGGGAAAGAGCTCCGCCGCCACCTCATCCCCCGACCGAACGAGGACCTGAGCGGCCGACCCGGCGAGGGGCTCCCCGCCCTCGACCACCGCCATCAGGGCGGCCGTCCCTCGGTTCCCGGTGGTCGGAGTGAGCAGGCCTCGGCGCTCGGACGTCTCACCCAGAGCGACACGGTGGAGGCGAACGTTGCCGAGGCGGTTGCGGGTCACGTGCCCCTCGAGAAGATCGGCCACCTCATCGAAGGGTTCGAACGCCTCCACGGCATCCACGTGCCTGGAGACCACGAGGCTGTGCTGCCCCAC
>CAZEFP010000461.1:0-3481 GCA_964511565.1 uncultured Planctomycetaceae bacterium | reverse complement strand
CGTGAAGGTGGCGGCGCCCTCGGCGGGCGGGGTCGCGACCTCGGGCTCAGGACGCTCGACGACCGGCGCCTCACGCCTGCCCTTCGCGGGGAGGCTCAGGGACCCGCGGGTCGACTGGTTCGAGACGGGGGCGTTGACGTTCCGAGTGACCACCGTGCCACCCTGGATCGGACGGCCATTGGCGTCCACCAGGGTCTCGGTCTTCACCTGCTCGCCCGTGGACGGCCCCGAGATGTCCCCCGGCTGAGAATCCCCCGAGGGCTTCCCGATCCTGCCGCTCTTCGGCTTGGCGCTGCCGGAGCGCTTGGTGGGGAGATCGAGCTGGGGCGCGGCCCAGAGGAGACTCGGCGTCCCGAGGAACAGCGTGAGGAGGAGCAGGTGGCGCGTCATGGGCTTGTGCGGGGGGTCGCGATGGATTCGCTACCCCGCGTCGGGGGAGAGGATACACCCGAACCGGGGAGCCCGAGGGGAACCGCGGCTGGATCGGAGTCAACCCTCGTGGAGGCCGCACCAGGGACGGCAAGAGGGCGCTCTCTCGCCCTCGCCCTCCCGATAGGAGGCGCTGCGGAGCCAGGCGATCAGATTGCGACGAACCCCGCGGCGGATCGGGTCGACCCGGTGACGCTGCCGCCCAGCGTGGAGCACGGCCTGGCCGGGCTCGTGCTCCACCTCGATCACCTCCGAGGCGACCACCGGGGTCTGGCGATGGACGTCGCAGCGCGCCCCGAGGAGCACGAGCTCGGCGCCGGAGAACTCCTCCCCGAGGCAGAGGTTGAGGGTCACCTCGCTGTCATCCACGTGGAACCCGAGGTCCTCGTCGAGCTCGTGGCCGTACTCCACGAGGTAGCTGTGGTGGTGGTCGATGTCCGGGCCGCCCTGCAGCGGGAAGTGCGCCGCGATCAGGTCCGCCAGTCGTCCCCGGAGCTGGTCCACGAGCGCGTCCATTCCGATGCTCGAGGTCATGACCCCGTGGTCGTGCATGGAGCTGGGTGGGCGCTTGAAGGCGAGCGCCTCGCGCCTCGCTTCGATCTCCGCGAGGACGCGGCCACAGGCCGCAGGGGTCAGCAGGGGAACCAGCAACACGCCGGGCGCGAGCGCCCGGGCCTCTCCCGAGACGAAGTCGTCCGCGCCGAGCTCGAAGTCCGTGAAGCCTGTGTCCATGACGTGCCGCTCAGCTCCCCATGAAGTGCTGGACGAGGTCGGGGCGCTCCTGGAAGAGGTCCCGCGCTGCGATGAGCAGGGGGAGGTCACGCTCCGGGTCGATGAGTCCCTCGAGGTTGTCCCCCGACTGCCGCAGCCCGAGCAGGTCCCCCATCCCCCGCTGGCGCAGGTCCTCCTCCGCCAGCTCGAAGCCGTCGCGGGACCGCTCCAGGAGGCGGAACTTCTCCTCGGCCTTCTTGTCCCCCAGCAGGAAGCAGTAGGAGGCCTTGCTCCCCCGCCCCACGCGGCCACGGAGCTGATGCAGCTGCGCGAGGCCGAGCCGGTGCGCGTCCTCGATGACCATGACCGTGGCGTTGGAGACATCGACGCCCACCTCCACCACGGTCGTCGCCACGATGGTCGCCACCTCTCCGCGCCGGAACCGATCGAGGCGGTGACCGCGCTCGGGGGCTGGCAGCCGGCCATGGACGAGCTCGATGCCCGCGGCGGCGAAGCCCGGGCGAGCCTGGAGGTCGGCGTACCGCCGCTCCGCGCTCACCGCGGAGGCGGCCTCCTCGCCCTCGCCGTCGCCCCCGATCCGCGGGACCACCCAGTAGATCTGCTCGCCGGCCTCGAGGCGCTCGCGGAGGAAGCGAGGCATCTTGCGGCGGTCATCCCCCCTGGCCCACCGGGTGGTGATCTCGCCTCTGCCGGGGGGGAGGCCATCCAGGGTGGACACCTCGAGGTCGCCGTAGATGGTCAGGGCGAGCGTCCTCGGGATCGGCGTCGCAGTCATCAGCAGCACGTGGACCTCGTCCCCCTTGGCGGCCAGCTCGTCCCGCTGGGCGACGCCGAAGCGGTGCTGCTCGTCGATCACGGCCAGGTCGAGCCGGCGGAACTGGATGTCCCTCGAGAAGAGCGCGTGGGTGCCGAAGGCCACGTCGATCTCGCCCGCCTGCAGCCGCTCCACCGCGGCCCGCCGCTCGCCCGAGCGCATGGCCCCGGTGATCAGGCAGGTCCGCAGGCCCTGGGCCTCGAGAATGGGAGCCAGTCCGTAGGCGTGCTGGGAGGCGAGGACCTCTGTGGGTGCCATGACCGCCACCTGCCCACCATGTTCCGCGACGCCCATGGCCGCGTAGGCGGCGACCGCGGTCTTGCCGGCGCCGACGTCGCCCTGGAGCAGCCGCCGCATGGGGCGGGTGCGACCGAGGTCGGCGCGGATCTCCCCCACGACCCGGGCCTGGGCCTCGGTCAACTCGAAGGGGAACCGGGACAGGATGTCCGCGTGGGTGGCTGCGTTGATCTTCGCCGCTCGCGCCGCTCCCGAGAGCGAACGGCGCCGCGCCTGACACCGCGCCTGCAGGACGAGGATCGGCTGGAGCCCGAAGCGGCGGCGGGCCCGCTCGAACTCGGCCACGCTCGTCGGCCGGTGGAGGCTGAACGCGGACTCGCGCGCGGGCAGCGCCGCGGCGCGCTCGAGGAAGATGTCGGGGAGCGGCTCGGTCAGCTGGTCCCCGAAGCGGTCGAGCGCATCCTGGATCAATCCGCCGACCACCTCACCGGAGATCCCGTCCCCACCGGCGTACTCGGGCGCGAGGGTCCCCGGCGGCGGGAGCGGCCGCTCGGCGGTCCCCAGGCGCGGGGAGGCCAGGCCGGGACCGCGGACGTCGACGACCTGCCCGTGGGCGATCACCTCGGCGCCCGGCGAGAGTTGCTCCTTCATCCACGGCTGATTGAAGAAGACGAGGTCCATCTCCGCCGTTCCATCCTCCAGGGTCGCCCGGACCAGGGAGCGCTTGCCGCCGATCCGCTGGAGCACGGAGCGCCGGATCGTGCCCTGGAGGGTGACCCGCTCGCCCTTCTTGCCGCGGGCGGCTCGGATCGTCTCCGGCTCCGGCCAGACCACGAGGCGCACGGGCTGGGTCAGGAGCAGATCCCGGATGGACCGGATGCCCAGGCGCGCCAGGCGCGCCGCCTTGGCGTGCCCGACCCCCTTCAGCTCCGTGAGGGGACCGATGGCCTCGTCCTGGACGGCGTCGCTCAAACCGCCGACCCCGCCTCCGTGCGCCTCGAGAACGAGGGCCCACCTTCGACGACCCCGCGCTCGACCCCTCGGAGCAGGGTCCAGGTCAGGAGCGCGGCGAAGAGGTAGAGGCCGACGGTCGTGCACATGAGCACAGCGTAATCATCCGAGGTGGCGTCGAGCACGCGCCCCGCAACCAGGGGACCCACGACCCACCCCACGCCCCAGAGCGTGGCGTTGACCCCCGTCTGGACCTCCCGCGCACCCGCGGGGGTCGCCTGCATCATCAGGTTCTTGATGATCGGGTGCGTGGCGTTC
>CAZEFP010000460.1:0-3498 GCA_964511565.1 uncultured Planctomycetaceae bacterium | reverse complement strand
CGCGGCGGGTGGAGAGCCGGATCTTCCAGCGCGCGACCCGTGTCTGCGTCGTCACCGAGGTCCTCAAGGGCATGGTGGCGGAGCTCGGGGTCGATCCCGACAGGATCTTCGTGACGCCGAACGGGGTCCACCCCGAGCTCTACGAGGACCTGGACCGCGAGGCGGCCAGGAAGGACCTGGGCATCGAGTCCACCAGCGGCCCGGTGCTGGGCTTCGTGGGCTACTACCGGGACTGGCACCGCCTGGACCTGGTGCTGGACGGCATGGCCACCGAGGCGCTGGCCTCCGCCCACCTGGTGCTGGTCGGCACCGGCCCGGCGGAGGAGAGCCTGCGCAGCAAGGCCCGCGACCTCGGGGTCGAGGACCGGCTGCACTTCGCAGGCACGCGGCCCCACGGGGTCATCCCACGGATCCTGCCCGCCTTCGACGTGGGCCTGGTCCCCGCCATCAATCCCTACGCGTCGCCCCTCAAGCTGCACGAGTACATGGCCGCCGGCCTCCCCACGGTGGCACCGGACCAGCCCAACCTCCGCGAGGTGCTGACCCACGGGCACGACGCGCTGCTGGTCCCCCCGGGGGACGGCCCGGCGCTCATCTCGGCGCTCTCGAGCCTCGCGAAGGACGAAGCCCTGCGCGCCGCCATGGGCGAGGCCGCCATGGGGACCATCGAGGAGCGCGAGCTCACGTGGCGCGGCAACGCGCGGCGCGTGGCCGCCGAGGTTCGCGGCCTCTAGGGCGGGCTCAGTCCCCGCCGTAGCCGAGGCCCGTCAGGTGGTCCGCAAGGCCCGCACCTTCGCCGGCCCATGCCTTCTCACCGCCGTCCGCGCCCCAGCTGGATCGGAGGTCGCCCAGGGCGCCGGACAGCTCCTCGACCACCTCGGGGTAGAAGCTCGCCACGTCCTCCGACGCACCGGGGTCCGACTTCAGGTTGTAGAGCTCCACTTCCCCGTCGGCAGCGAAGCCGTGCACCAGCAGCTTCCAGTCCCCCCGGTAGACCGCGTGCTGCGCCTTATCCGCACCCAGGTGGTCTCGATCCTCGACGAGGACGACGCGCTGCGGTGAGGGCTGCTCCGCGCTGAGGTCGAGCCCCGCCATCCAGCCTGGACGCTCGATCCCGGCGAAGGAGAGGAGCGTCGGGGCGATGTCCACGCTGCTGACCTTCCCCTCCCGATGCCCCCCGGCGCTGTCGCCGGGCACCTTCAACAGGAAAGGAACCCGGACCTGGACCTCCTGGACATCGTTGTGGCCGAAGACCTCGTTCTCACCGAATGCCTCGCCGTGGTCCGCGGTGATGACGGCGCCGAGCTCACGGCCCGAGTACTTCTCCGCCTTTGCCACCGACTCCCAGAACTTCTCGACCTTGCCGTCCAGCTCGAAGATCTCCGCCTCGTAGAGGTCGACGAGGTACTGCCGATCCTCCGCGTCGAGGGTCTCTCCCGGGTAGTTCTCGGAGCGCCGGTAGGAGTTGCTACGGAACAGGTAGCCATCCACGGCCCCCTCGTACGGCGCCACGAACTGGCTCGAGGCGGCCTGATCCGGCAGGTAGGGCCAGTGCACGTCGTACATGTTGATCATGCAGAACCAAGGCCTCGAGTCCCCGTTCTCGATCCACGCCAGCGCGCGGGAGAGCACGTCATCCGCAGGGCGGTCGAAGGTCTCGAACCAGTGGGGCCGGCCGTTCCCCTGGAGCCGAGGCGACAGCTTCGCGAGGAAGGCCTGCAGGTCGTGGACCATCCCCCAGATGCTCGTCTTGCAGACATCCGGGTCCACCCGATCGTCAAAGACCTCGAAGCCCTCGCCCACGCCGGTGTTTCCATTGAGCACCGCCGTGCCGACGAAGGCACCCGTGCGATAGCCCGCGTCGCGCAGCAACTGTGCGATGGACGGGGTCTCCACCGGGTTGTAGCTCTGCCGTGTGAGCCGCACCCCGTGGTGGCTCGGGTAGGTCCCGGTCAGCATCGAGACGTGGGACGTGAGCGTGAAGATCGCTGTCGATCGGGCCTCGTCGTAGACCGCCATCTCCTCGCTCCGCTCGGCGAGCATCGGAGCGGTCGTCCGATCGTTCCCGTAGATCCCGAGGCTGGCGGCGCGGGTCGTGTCCCACACCATCAGCAGGAGATTGGGTGCGTCCTTCGCGGCCTCGCGCGGAGAGTCGCTGGCCTCCTCCGACTGGGAGAGGTCGACCATCCCGATGAGCAGGCCCAAGACCCCCAGCAGCGCGATGACCCGAAGCCCTTTCAGGCGCGCGAGTTGCCCCAGCCCCACCGCAGCTCCGACGGAGAGACCCAGGCAGACGGCCGCCGACAGGAGCGGCATCGGTGAGAAGAGCGCGTCGAGCCCTGCGCCCATGGGGAGGAAGGCGTTGAGCCCCATGTGCGTGATCACCGGGGCTCCCATCAACATGAAGGCGAAGAACACGGCGTCCCGACGCTCACCCCGCTCCGAGCGCGGCCGGAGCCGACCGATCACGACCCAGCCCACGTAGCTCGGGACGAAGACGATCATCGCCAGCACGCTCCAGAGCATCAGCGTGGCCGGGAACAGCCAGCCCGACGCTTCGCGATACCAGAAGGAGAAGCTGCTCGTCGCGCTGTCGATCCCAGCGAAGAAGAGGGCAAGGCAGGCCAGAGTCAGGGCGACCAATTTCATGTCCGTTGCATGATAGCGCCGGAATGGCCCGCGGGCATCGAGTTGGATCCACCGTGAGGCCGATGCTCTGATTGAGCCGAGGCCCCCATCATGAGCAGCCTGAAGGCACGCCCGCGCGCCGCCCGTGCCTCGGCGCGGAGCACCCCGCGCCCGGGAACCCTGGAACCAGGGACCGAGATCCCTGACACTCCCAGAACGATGCTCCTGCACCTCCTCCTCCACACCCTGACGCTCGCAGCCCCGCTGGCTGCGAATGGAGGCTCGAGCACACCGCCCCCCCCGCCCGCCGATCACGTGCTCCTGCTCGTGCTGGATGACATCGGCATGGACGCCGTCAGCTGCTATCCAGGCGCCGCTCCAGACGCGCGTACACCCGTGCTCGACGGACTCGCCGCGCGAGGGGTCCGCTTCGACCGGGTCTGGTCCAACCCGGCCTGCAGCCCAACCCGAGCCACGCTCCTGACCGGCCGATACGGCTTTCGTACCGGCGTCGGTAGCGTGAAGGCGCTCGGTGACGGAGGGCTGCGGCCGGAGGAGGTCTCCCTCGCCGAGTCCCTCCGAGAGGATCGGCCGGACCTCCACACCGCCTTCTTCGGGAAGTGGCACCTCGGGCCGAACGAGGACCAGGGTCCGGTCGCCCAGGGCTTCGAGCGGTTCCGTGGGACCAGCGGCAACCTCCGCGTCAAGACGCGGCCCCGGCCGTACTTCGAGTACGACGAACGCTCGGGGCGCTCCACCGAGACCTCGACCCGCGAGCGCTACGCCACGAGCGCGGTCGTGGACGACGCCCTCGAGGCCATCCAGGAGTACGGTCAGGATCCGTGGCTCGTCATTGCCTCCTTCCACGCA
>CAZEFP010000459.1:0-3506 GCA_964511565.1 uncultured Planctomycetaceae bacterium | reverse complement strand
CACATCCAGAAAGTTGAGCGTGTCGTCCTGCAAACCAAGAAGTATGCCAAGACACAAGGAGCACCTTCCCGCCGTCGGTATTTTCAAGCTGCAGGCCAATACCAACAATGTGGCCCACTGGCCTCTGCGACAAGGGCACACTCAGAGGCGCGGGCGGAGCAGGAGGCTGATAGAAGGGATCGGGTGCCCGAGCTGGAGCTGGTGCGCTCCGCTGCGCCTGAAAATAGCACAGCACACAAGATCAGTATTCGCATCGCCGGTCCGAAGTTGAGGGTCCAACAGCAGGCTTGAGTTCGTGTTACCTTTCTGCTTTCAGATTTCTGGAAGACGGGCTCGGGCTCGGGTGGGGGCTCCGGGAGTGCCCCGAACCAGGGTGGCCAGCTGGGCGGGCGGCGGGGCGGGATCGGCATGGTCGGGGCTCCTCGCCGACCGCGCATGGGTTGGGGGTCGTGCCGTCGCGGTCCGGCTGCCGCCAAAGGTGGGCCTGAACGTCCACGGACGTCTCGCGTGGGGCTCACGGTCCACTGACGGTCAGCCGTCCGCGCCACCCCACGGATGCTGCTCGAGCTGCTCCCGCATCGCCTCGAGGCGCCCACCCATCCGGTCGAGCGAGGCGTCGATGTTGGGGAAGGCGTCACGGAACTCGCGCTCGAGCAGGTCACCCGCGCGCATCGTGAGGCGCCCGCCGGCCGCAGTGAGCCGCAGCGACCGGTAGCGACCCTCACCGTCGCTGCGCATCGAGGGCGCGCGCGTCCTCCCGACGGCGTGGTGCGCCGAGGCCGGGTCCGTGTTCGCGATCGACGCGGTCATCACCGACGTCGCCGTCCCGTCGCTGCCGGCACAGGTCGGGTACCGGCTGGTCCGTGCGCTCCTCTACGACGACGTCCGGTTCGTGATCTGGCCGACCGTCAGCGGCGTCGTCATCGGTGGCGTCGTCAGCGCTGCCATCCGACGTCGGAGGCGGAGAGCAAGCCTGACTTGACACATCAAGATTCATCTGGTCTCTTGCAGGGCATGGAATCGACACGCCGCAAGTTCGCCTCGCAGGCCGACCCGGCCCTGCTCGACGCCGTGCGTGACATCGCGGCCGAGGAGGGGCGCCAGTTCCAGGTCGTGCTCGAGGAGGCCCTCCAGGAGTGGGTCGAGCGCAAGCGGGGGGAGCGGCCGCGCGCCGAGGTGATGGCCCACCTCGCCGGGTCGGTCGCCGCGCACCGAGAGCTCTACCGCCGTCTCGCCCAGTGACCCCCCAGTGACCGAGGACGACGTCACCTACCTCACCTTGACGGAGGTGCTCGCGTTCCACGATGTCCTGATCGAGGAGTTCGGCGGGGCGACCGGGATCCGCGACCTCGGCGCGCTTGAGTCGGCGCTCTACCGACCGCGCACCGGGTACTACCGCGACGTCATCCACGAGGCCGCGGCGCTGTTCGAGAGCCTCGTGCAGAACCACCCGTTCGTCGACGGGAACAAGCGGGTCGCCTTCGCGGTGATGGACGTGTTCCTCCGCGTCAACGGGCAGGTGCTCGAGGTCGAGGACGTCGACGCGCACGAGCATCTCGTCGGTCTGATGGAGCGGGGTGAACTCGACCTCGCCGCGGTCGACGGGTGGCTCCGCGGACACGTCCGCGGGGCCTGACAGCTGACGGTCGAACGCCTCGCGTGCTTCCCCACTGGTGCCACGTGATGGCATACGGGTTCTGAACAGACCGCCCTAGAGAGCCGTATTCTGGGCCTTTGAGCGGCTCGGAGTGCGACCTTTGCGAGGAGTTGTACCTCGCGCGTACCTCGGATGTACCCCGGTTTGTACCTTCTGGCACCAGTGTCGCTGCGGCCTCGGAGCCTTCGGGAAATACATGCCCCATCCCTTATGCTCGTCCGGGGCCGTGAGGTCGCTGCTAGGGGAGCGCGCTCGATGAAGCGTCGTCAACATCGTGCGACGGGGCTGGTCGTCGGAGCCTTGCTCATCGCGGTTGGGTGCGGGGCCGATGCGGGCGGCGAGTCTCCGGCAGCGTCGCTCGACGCGGAGGGCTTTTCGGAGAACGGGTTGATCGTTGTGCCGGCGGATGGTGACGCATCTCCCGCGCCCGCAGGCCCGGATTCGGACACGGTCGCCGGCCCCGTCGTTCAGGACGTCGGCATCACGGTCTTCGTTGCGTCGGATCTCGACCCCTCAGTTGCCGAGGCAATCGGCGCGACCCTTGACGTCGCTCGGGAGGCCTGGGGTCTTCGGTGGGCGATGGAGTACTGGGTGTTCGGCATCGATTCTGGCGCGGCCGTCACCCTCATCGAGGAGTTCTGCGCACTCCGGGACTCATACCGGCAGTGGGCTATGCACCAGTGTCTCGCCCGGGAGACGAACGATGAGGAGCCCCACACGCTGCTCAGCTACCAGCAGCTCGGGGCCGAGTCGCACGCGATCGGTCAGCCGATGGGGAGCGCGGGGCTGAACGGTTTCCCCGAGTTGAAGATGCACAGCTTCGCTTCGTCCGCACCGTGGGGACTCATGGAGGAGTTCGGCGTCCCGGCTGACGACGACTTCAAGACGGTGTTCCACGAGTACTGGCACGCCGTCCAGTCGGAGCATCTGGATGCGGACCTTCCACCCCACACGCGCGAGGAGCGCATGGGTCCGGTGTGGTTCGTCGAGGGATCAGCCGAGTACATGGGGCAGTACCAACGAGCCCGCGCGCGAGCCGACGGACTGTTGCCAGATGCCCCTGAGGGCGACTTCCCCTTCCGCTTCGCTGAGCAGATGTTGTGGAAGCTCGATGTCGTCGATCAGGAACTCGCGGGTGGCTGCGCGGGCCGTCGGCTGACGACGCTTGAGCGGTATGACGACCCGTGTTCGTTCCTCGGCTATGAGATGGGGGCATGGGCGATCGCCTATCTCGAATCAATCGCTGGGCAGGGCGTGCTCCTGACGGAGTTCCACCCCAACGTGCAAGAGCTCGGCTGGCAGAAGACGTTCGAGCGGACGGCCGGGATGACGCTCGAGGAGTTCGAGGACGCGTTCCACGACTTCATCGCAGGTCCTACCGACGCTCGGATGGCGGTCCTGCCGGACGTGGGCGGCGCCTGACCACGTCGGGTCCGTCGCGCTCGTGTGGCGCCGTCGTCGTCCGCGCTGATCGTCATCCAGGAGCCCTGATGCCCAACCGTCTCGCCGCCTCGACCTCGCCCTACCTGCGCCAGCACGCCTTCAACCCGGTGGACTGGCGGGAGTGGGGGGAGGAGGCGTTCGCCGAGGCGCGAGAGCGCGACGTCCCGATCCTCCTCTCCGTCGGCTACTCGTCCTGCCATTGGTGTCACGTGATGGCGCACGAGTCCTTCGAGGACGAGGCGACCGCGGCCGAGCTCAACGCACGCTTCGTCAACATCAAGGTCGACCGTGAGGAGCGGCCCGACGTCGACGCGATCTACATGAAGGCTGTGCAGGGGATGTCCGGTCGCGGCGGCTGGCCGATGTCGGTGTTCCTCACCCCCGACGCGCAGCCGTTCTTCGCCGG
>CAZEFP010000458.1:0-3512 GCA_964511565.1 uncultured Planctomycetaceae bacterium | reverse complement strand
AAGGCGCCAGGCCCGCTTCCGGGGCCCCTGGAGGCGGATCGAGCTCCCGCGCCGCTGGCCGGTCGAGCGTTCCGCCATCGCACCTCCTCGCGCCGTGGGGCACGGTCTCGCGCCCCAACTGCTGTCGTATCTGCTGTCGGTCTGCTGCGGGTCCCGCCGTCCCCATCGCCAGCAAGACCCGCTCCTCGGAGGACGCGCTGCAGCGCGGCGACTGCGAGGCGGAGGGCAAGGAGGCCCGCCGGGGCGCGTCGCTTCCGGGCGATCCATCGACTGGAGGTCGACCTCCCGAGGTCCGTCCAGCGGCTGTGGATAAGTCGACGGCACATCGAAGTCCAGCCCCGGATCTGCGGAAGCGCGAAGGGAGGGCCTGCCCAGAGCTCCCAGGGAGGGCGTCGACGCGCGATCGCTTGCCCGATGACGCTGCGGTGCATGAGGGTGCATCTCTCGCGCCGCCGGACCGCCGGAGTCGAGCTTGACACACGAACCAACTCGAATCCTCCAAGCAGATCACCATGAAGCACTCCCTGACCTTATCCCTCACTATTCTCTTCACGTCGACCGCCTTGCTCGGTGAAGGACTCGCCGTCCCCGGGGCCACCCATGACGAGACCTCGCACGGCAAGGAGTGCGAGGTCACGGCCTGGGACGATCACGGGAACCCACAAAAGGGGCTCGCCAATGCCGCAGATCCGTCCGTGAACTTCCACCTGGCCGATAACGCGACCCTTCACGCGAATGGCAAGGTCAAGAGCTCATGGGGGCTCATCGGCGGGATCTGGCAGGACCGCGAATACCAGAACGAGGGCTCGTCAGCGCGGAGATACACCTTGAGAGCGAGCGCCCCGGCCCGCTTTGAGGGCCGCTCGAAGGGACTGATGCGCCTCCGCGCCGAGGTGAAGGCGAACCCCGCTATCCTCTCCGGAGGCAGCGCCGAGGCGAGCGGGCACGTCAGGGTGAGTTCCGGTCAGTTTGCGGGACTCAACTTCCAGGATGCCAACGGCGCGATCGTCAGCAACCTGGGCACAGGCAGCGTTCAAGTCGGTGCCAGCTATGAGCCCGGGAAGCCCTCCGTGGGCGTCAGCGTGACCCCGAGTGCTCCGACCGGGGGACCGCAGAACAAGCTCGCGACGTACCTCGCACCCCTCGATGAGCACGTGGGGCGATTCGCGAGCGTCACGCTGGAGTCCCGCGGGGAGCTCGACCTCGACGTGGACGCTGTCGCATTGCTTCGCTCGCCCGAAGCCAGTGCGAAGATCCATGACGTCTCCTTCGCGGACACCTCGATCGTTGCGTTCTGTCTCCCGGACGACTCTATCCTCGGAGTATGGCAATGGAACTGAGCCGACCCCGCCCGAAGTCAAGGTGGGCCGTCGTCGCCGTCCTCGCGGCGGCCGTGTCGACCGCCCTGGTGTTGCAACTCCCGGGAGCGGAGGATCGAGGCGGATCCTTTGACCGGTCGCCGGCAGAGGAAGAGACCGATTGGAGTCCCGGCAGGGCCACTGGCTCCCAGAAGGAGTCTGCTCGCGAGCTCGCGGCCGGGCTCATCGTGGCCTCTCGCGACGGGGTGCCCGTCGGAGGAACGGCCTCCTTGGTCCACGGCTCCGGGCGGTACGTCCGAGGAGACTTCGGACCGGAGGGGTCCCTCGGCGCGCTCTCCGACGCGTTCATGGAGCTGCTCGCCGCCGGGAGGTGCGACCTCGTCATCGAGAGCGACGGGTGCGCGACGCAACGCCTCAGGGCCGGCGGCGACGCGCCGGGGCCCCCGTTCCGCGTCGCTCTCGAGCCTGGAACGGACCTGACCGTCGCCCTCCTCGACATCGAGGGACTGCCGCTCGAAGCGGACCTGGTGGTCGCCTCCCGCGCCGAACTGGGGAAGGCCAGGGAGATCTGGAAGACGCTCGTGTTCACCTCCCACCTCAAGAGGGGCTCCGGAAGAGTGACGGCGAGTCAGCTGGGAGATCAACCGCTCTGGCGGACCTCCGTGGACGGAAGGGCGCTGATCCCGGGCCTCCCCCGTGGGCCTGTGGAGGTCATCGTCCCATCCACCAGGGTGGCCGCGGGGTCCGCCCGGGGGATCCTCACCCAGGAACGGCAGACCCTGACCGTTCAGGAGGTCGAACCCCGCTCGGTGCGCGTCCTCGCTGTCGACTGGGAGAGCGCCCCGGCGGCCGGGTACGACGTGCGCATCTGCACGCGAAGCGCTCGGGGCGGTGCGGCAGTCGCGACGGACGGGTTCGCCCAGGTCGCGAAGGGGGTGACCGATCGGGATGGCCTCGCGGAATTCGCCGACGTCCCCGGCGAGGGCAAGGTGGAGCTCTTCGCGATCCTCTCGCGGGGCAACGCCTGGTATCGGTCAGAGGTCGTCCCGCTCGACCCGGTCACGGAGGTCGGGGTCGTGGCGTCCGTCGATCTCGACTCCCAGTTTGCCCGCGCGACAGACGGAGCAGGGCGCCCGGTGAAGCCGGCATCGCTCCGGTTCAGCCCAGCCGATGCGGAGACGGACCTTGAGGCGAACACCCCCGTTGATGGGGACGCTGATCCGCTCCACCTCCCGCTCGCGGTGAGGTACCAGGGAGGACAGCTCGCCGTTCAGGGGCACGTCGACGCCGGTCTGCACCCCGGCCTCGTGCCCGTCGCAGGCGGAACGCTCGAAGGGCTCGCGACGGAGGTCCACCTGGAGTTCGGCGCGGTGCGCCCCGGGGCTGGGACGGGAGGCCTCGTCATCCATGTCCCCACCGCTCCCGACGGCGACCTCGTCGAGGTGACGCTCTCGGGACTCCGGGTCTCGAAGGAGACCCGGAGCCTCACCGTCTCCGACGGAAACGTTGTCGTGGAGGGCCTCCGCGACCGCGACTACTTCGTGGCCGTCCGTCACGCCAAGCTCGGCCAGTGGCTCGGCTCCGCGACGATCCCGAACGGCGCCCGTGCCGAGGTCACGGCGCAGCTGACCACCGGCGTCGCCGTGGAGATCACCTGCCGGGAAGGCTCCGGGCCTGCGACCTGGTCCCTCCACTCACGGGGAGACCTCGGCTACGGCAACCTGGCCGCGCTGGTGTGCGTGGCCTCCGGCTCCCGCGTGCTCGAACCCGGTCCTCCCGTGGTCTCCCCTCAGGCACCGGAGGGTGACCTCTACCTGTTCGTGAGAGACCTTTGGTCCACGCAACACCACTGGGACCTCATCCCCATTCCCACCCAGCCCACGGCGACGGGGGCACGCGCTGTCACCTGGCCGATGGACACGGCGAGGGAGCCCGACCCCTCACTCGAGACGACGGTCACGGTGACGTTCCCGCCGAACGCGTCGTCGATCCACGCCTGGTGGGGCGAGTCGCCCAACGGACGATTCCGGTTCGACGCGCCGGCCCAGGGAGCCACGACGCTCCCCCCCCTACCGGTAGGTAGCTGGATCTTCTTCGCGACCACCGACAAGGGCGAGTCCGTCGGCGAGGTCCGTACGGTGCTGGGGCCCGGAGCGGTCGACCTCGACCTCCGCTGACCCCTGCCAAGTCGTC
>CAZEFP010000457.1:0-3514 GCA_964511565.1 uncultured Planctomycetaceae bacterium | reverse complement strand
ATGCCTTCGTGCGGCGCGGTCTCGGCCACGGTCTTGCTCCAGACGACGCTCCCGTCCGCGCGGCTGACGCACATGACGCGGAACTCGTGGACCTTCTTCGGCCCCGAGGAGCCGCGGCCTCGGCGACCACGTCCGCGACGCCGGCCTTCCTGGGGCTCAGGCTCCGCCTCCGCCTTGGAGCCGTCCGCCAGCTTGTCCGTCTCGACGGCGGTCGTGACGTAGAGGTAGTCCCCCCACACCACAGGCGTCGAGATCCCGAGCCCGGGGAGCTCGGCACGCCAGCGGATGTTCTTCTCCTCGCCCCACTCCGTGGGGGCGCCTCCGGAGGGGGCTACCCCGTTGTGATCCGGGCCTCGCCACGAGGGCCAGTTCTCACTGGCTTGTACGGCAGCCCCCGCGGGAGCAGCGGTGGAGAGAAGCGTGAGGGCCGCGGCGCAGGCGAGCAGTTGGGTTCGGTTCATCGAGCCAGGCGGCGCCGCAGGGGACGCCGGGAAGGGGACCAGGGAGCGTTGGTGCCCAGCCTAGCACCCGGCCGCGTCCACACGCATCCACGGGCGCCGATGCCCCGCCCGGAGCCCACCTCCTTACGCGCTTCTCATGATCGCGACCCGCGAGCCACGACCCCTCGGCTCACCGGGGCAGGGCCCAGATGTTCCGGTAGCGGACCGGGTGCCCGTGGTCCTGGAGCATGAGGGGACCGAACCCGGGCTCGTCCCCGCCCACCGCAGCAGCGGTGGGCCCGTCCACCTCCACGTCGTCGTGGATGAGGATCCCGTTGTGCCAGACCGACATGCGGGCGTTCTCGGTCTTCGTCCATTCACGATCCCGGCGCGGCGATCGGAACTCGATGTCGTAGCTCTGCCAGTGTCCCGCCGGCTTGCAGGCGTCCACGCTCGCCACGTGCTTGCCATAGATCCCCCCGCAGTCGCCGCTCCGCAGCTTGAGCCCGAGGGAGTCGAGGACCTGAACCTCGTAGCGCCCCTGGACGTAGACGCCGCTGTTGCCCCGGTCCTGCCATCCGTTGGTCTCGGGCGTCGGCGGCACCATGAACTCCACGTGCAGGAGGAAGTCTCCCCCCAGCTCCGCTCGCGTGAAGAGGTTCCCCGTGCCCGGGACGACCTGCATGTAGCCGGATCGCGCGCCGGCGCGCTCACCGTCACCGTCCACCATCGCGGGCTCGGACGCGGAGGGCGCCTCGCCCTCCCCCGTGGTCGCGTGGGGCGTGGGGATCGTCACCCGCCACCTCGCCGCGCCGCCGTCCCCATGCCGCCAGCCAGCGAGGGTCCTCGAAGGACGGCGGTCCAGGACGTCGAGGAGGACCACCGCACCAGGGGGCGCAGGAGCGGAGACCGGGTCCCCGCCGATCGCCCACTCGATCCCACCGATCAGGTGCTCCTGGAAGGCGGGGTTGGTCCAGACGTCCTCGCGATGACCGAGCGCGGTGTAGAACATCTTCCCCTGCCCGAAGTCCTTGCACCACGCGTTGGCGTAGTCACGGTCCACGCGCTTGCCGCGAGCCACGTCGTTGGCGCCGGTGTCCAGGGAGAGCAGCACGTGGTTCGGGTGACGGCGCCACCACTTGAACTGGTAGATCTCGTCGGTCAACACCCAGCGCTCCCCGAGGTGTGACGTGGAGGGGTGGCGGCCGTCCTCGACGGTCATCGTCACCTCCTCATGCCACGGGTGCCCATCGAACGCCCCCCCGACGAGGCCCATGTAGTCCGCGAACTCGTAGAAGGTGTCCGTGGCGCAGTGCACTCCACAGAAGGCGCCGCCCCCGCGGACCCACTCGATCAGGCCCGCCTTGCCCTCGTCGCTGATGGGGAGCGACCCCGTCGTGTAGAAGAGGACGGCGTCGTAGCGCGCGAGGTTCTCCGGCGTGATGTCGCCGCAGTCCTGGGTACAGTCGACCACGAGCCGACCGTCCGCCGCCTCCACCAGGGCTCGCTCTGCGTGGGCCAGCTGCTCGGGCTCGGGCCGCCGCACCACCGAGTGGACGAAGCCCGCCGAGTGGGTCAGGAAGAGCAGGCGGGGCGCCTCCCCTGCGTCGGAGCCTTCGGGCGCGGTGGCGGCCGTCGAGAGAGCGAGCGAGAGAAGGACGGGGCTACTGAGCATGGATGGGTCCAGACAGGGGGCCTTGAGGGATGGGTGCGCGTCCACGCCGTGTCCTCCTGGGAGACCAGCAGCCCCTGGAGGGGGCTGGCGCCGAGCCGGATCGCGCGCCCACAGTATGTTGATTGAGGAGCATTCGGTAGGGCGCGGCGGTCCGCCGCCCCCGGGCGGCACGCCCAGAGGTACACATCATGCACTTCCATCCCCTTCTCGCCCTCACGGGCGTCCTGGTCGGGACCGTGGCATCGGCTCAGACCATCGACTTCGAGACCCTCCCGAACGGCTCACCCACGGCGGACCTCCAGTTCATCTCGAACGAGTACGAGGTCGCCCCCTTCGGCGTTCGATTCGAGATCGTCGACCGGGTCACCGGCGCGTTCATCAAGTTCCCACAGATCGCCAAGGTCGGTGCCCCCCGCACCGCATTCGCCGGCTGCCCGGACAACCTCGGATCGGACACCGCGGTCCAGAACGCCGGCGTCTGTGACTCCTTCCTCACGGACGACAGCGCCCTCGGCTCCGTGGGGAACCTGCGCATCGTCTACACCACCCCCGTGGCCCGCGCCTCGTCCTTGCTGCTGGACGTGGACGCCTACAACGGCACGTACGAGGAGTGGACGATCTCGGCCTTTGACGCCGCGGGCGCTGTGGTCGCCGTGGCCGTCGTCCAGCACACGACCGCCTCGCCCTGCGGGGGCTACCCGGGCAACGGGACCGCGACCCCCTGGTCCGTCGTCTCGCCCTCGGGGCTCCCCGAGATCGCCTCCATCGAGATCGCCTTCACGGGAACGGCGCCGGTCGGCCAGGTGGGCGTCGCCTTCGACAACTTCACCCCCTCGGAGGCTGGCATTGGCACGCCCTTCACCGGGTGCACCCCCGTCGCGAACTCCACGGGCTTCCCCGCGCTCCTCTTCGCCACGGGCAGCTCCGCCATCGCGGACAACCAGCTCCGGGTCCGCGCCCAGGGGCTCCCGCCCAACTCGATCGGCTACTTCCTCGCCAGCCGCACCCTGGGCGGCACGCCCATGGCGGGCGGTTTCCAGGGGACCCTCTGCCTCGGCGGCTCCATCGGGCGCCTCTCGGGTCCCGGCCAGGTCCAGAGCGGCGGCGCCTGCGGGCTGTTCGACCTCACCATGGACCTGAACCTCGTCCCCCAGCCCACCGGCTTCGTCGCCGTCCAGCCCGGGGAGACCTGGAGCTTCCAGTGCTGGTACCGCGACGCGAATCCGGGACCCACCGCGAATTTCAGCGACGCGGTGAGCGTAGTCTTCTTCTAGCCCGAAGCAGCACCTCCCATGACGACCACGGCCCCGACGAGCATCCGAGACTTCCCTCTCTGCGGCGGGTGCGGGGCCGCGCCCAGCTCGAGGGAGGAGGAGGCGTGCCGATTCTGCGGCACGGT
>CAZEFP010000456.1:0-3518 GCA_964511565.1 uncultured Planctomycetaceae bacterium | reverse complement strand
GCGAGGGGACCCCAGCGATTGAGGGCCAGCGCGACCGCTGAGCTCTCGGAGGCGATCCTGGCCACGGGCTTTCCGTATCGGAGGGGAGAGCTGCCGAACTCCAACCTCGAGAACTTCGGGCGCTTCTTCTACGACGTGCGCGGGCTGCGGCGCCTGGGTTCGGCGGCGCTGGACCTCGCCTACGTGGCCGCGGGGCGACTCGATGGCTTCTGGGAGCTCCACCTCTCGCCGTTCGACGTGGCGGCCGGGGCCTTGCTGGTCCGCGAGGCGGGCGGGACGGTGCAGGACTTCTCGGGCGGGGAGGACTGGCTCCGGGGCGGAGAGATCCTGGCCTGCACCCCTGGGCTCCTGGGGCCCATGTCAGGGCGGCTGGAGGCCTGATCGCGGGAACCCCGGCCCATGACTGCAATAAGTCAGGGCTGTCGCCGGCCACATTCCCCGCTGCTGCGCCTTGAGACTGGGTCCGGGTGCCGCAGAATAGTCCGCCTCGTGCTCCCGCGGGGATCCTCCAAGGGCCCCTTTGGAGGAGGACCTCCGATCCAACCCAGACACAAGTCCATGGCTTCGCTCATCAACAAGAAAGCTCCCGCCTTCACCGCGCCCGCCGTCATGCCCGACGGCACCACCAAGGAGATCAGCCTCTCCGACTACGCGGGCAAGTACGTCGCGCTGGTCTTCTACCCGAAGGACTTCACGTTCGTGTGCCCCTCCGAGCTGATCGCCCTCGATCACAAGTGCGCGGAGCTCGCCGACAAGAACACCGTCATCCTCGGCGTCAGCATGGACGACGCGGAGACCCACGCCAAGTGGCGTGACACCGACATCAACGACGGTGGAATCGGGGCGCTTCAGTACGCCCTCATCGCCGACGACGCCAAGAAGCTCTCCGAGGCCTACGACGTCGTCCATGAGGAGTCCGGCCTCAGCTACCGCGCCACGTTCCTGATCGACAAGGACGGCGTGGTCCAGTCTGCGACCCACAACAACCTCCCCCTCGGCCGCAGCATGGACGAGATGGTGCGCATGGTGGATGCCCTCCAGTTCCACGAGGAGAACGGCGAGGTCTGCCCCGCCAACTGGCAGCCCGGCAAGGCCGGCATGCAGGCGACCCCCGAGGGCGTCAAGTCCTACCTCCAGGAGCACGCCTCCTCGCTCTGAGCCTCCAGCCTCCGCCCACCCCTACAGGGGGGAGCAGCGGCAGCGGACGGGTCCCGGCCCCCTCAGGGGTGCCGGGACCCGTCCGTTTTGTTCCCTGGGACGGCCCTGAACGGCCTGCGGCATTTCGCCGGGGGACCGCCGCTGGTGCCTCCGCAGCCGGCTGGTATCCTGATCGGCTTCTAACTCGCCGGTGGAAGTCTCCGGAGGCTGTCCCGCGGGCCTCGTGGTCCGCCGATCCGCCCGGCGTGCGCCCTCACCGATCCCGCTATACCGCCCATGTCCTCTCGCTCCAAAGCCTCCTCGACCGCAGGGTCAGACGCTGGCGAGATCGTCATCCGCGGAGCCCGCCAGAACAACCTCCGCTCGGTGGACGTGACCCTGCCGCGGGGCGCGCTCGTGGCGGTGACCGGGGTGTCCGGGTCCGGGAAGTCCTCGCTCGCGTTCGACACGCTCTTCCGCGAAGGGCAGCGGCGATTCCTGGAGACCCTGTCGGCCTACGCCCGGCAGTTCCTCGGCGGTCTGCAGAAGCCCGACATCGATTCGATCGAGGGCCTCTCGCCGGCGATCGCGGTGGACCAGAAGAGCATCGCCCGCGGCAACCGCTCGACGGTGGGCACCCTCACGGAGGTGGTCGATCACCTGCGCGTGCTCTACGCCCGCGCGGGGGTGGCCCACAGCCCTTGGTGTGACCTGCCGGTGGAGTCGCGAACGCCAGAGGCCGTGGTGCAGGAACTCCTCGCCGCCCACGGCGGGCGCAAGCTCGTGGTGGCCGCGCCGCTGATCAAGGACCGCAAGGGGTCGTTCCGCGCGCTCTTCCAGGATCTCCAGCGACGGGGCTTCGTCCGGGCGCGCGTGGACGGAGAGATCGTCCGGCTCGAGGACGCGCCGGAGCTGGAGAGATACAAGCGCCACACGGTCGAGGTGATCGTGGATCGGCTCAAGCCCGACCCCGATGAACCGGGTCGGCTTCGCGATGCCGTGGAGCAGGCCCTGGACCTGGGCGGCGGAGAGGTGGTCGCCATCGGTGAGTCGGACGAGCGGACCTGGTCCACCCAGCGGGTCTGCCCGGAGACCGGCCGGGAGCTCCCCGAGCTCGAGCCGCGGCTGTTCTCCTTCAACTCGCCCCACGGGGCCTGCGGAGCCTGTGACGGGCTGGGCGTCCTGAAGGCGCCGTCGGAGGCGGCGGTGGTGAAGGATCCCACGCTGACGCTGCGCGAGGGGGCCCTCGCGGTGACCAAGGCGGCGGGCAACGGGCTGCTCTTCCCGAACGTCGACTTCGAGTTCCTCGAACGCGTGGGGGAGTCCGCCGGCTTCGACCTTGATACCCCCTGGGTGGAGATGACCCGCGACGCGCGGAAGCTGGTGCTCGAGGGCACCGGGGAGAGGCGCTATCGCGACTCCTTCAAGTGGAACGGGCAGCGTTCCCGTGGCCAGGGGAGCTGGAACAGGGTGTTCCACGGGGTGCTTGGGAACCTCCGTCGAGCCGTCGCGAAGGGCTCGCGCAAGAAGATGGTGGAGCGCTTCCTCTCGGAACAGGTCTGCCCCGAGTGCGAGGGCTCGCGCATCAACCTCTTCGCCCGCCACGTTCGCTTCGGTGGTCTGCGGTTCGCCGACCTCACGTCGGGGCCGGTCTCCGATCTGGTGGGGCGCCTCGAGGCCGCGGAGCTCACCAAGCGACAAGGCCGTATCGCCCGTGACCTGCTCCTCGAGATCGAGCGCCGGGCGCGCTTCCTGGTGGACGTGGGGCTCGGGTACCTCACCCTGGACCGTGGCGCCGACACCCTCTCGGGCGGGGAGGCGCAGCGGATCCGCCTCGCGGCCCAGCTCGGCGCGGGCCTCCAGGGGGTGCTCTACGTGCTGGACGAGCCCTCCATCGGCCTCCACGCCCGCGATCACGATCGGCTGCTCGGCGCCCTCGCGAACCTCCGCGACTCCGGCAACAGCGTGGTGATCGTCGAGCACGACGAGTCCACGCTCCGGAGCGCGGACTGGCTCATCGACGTGGGTCCCTCCGCGGGGAGCCGGGGCGGGGAGATCGTCGCCTCCGGACCGCCCTCCGAGGTGGCTCGCTCGGGCGTCGACACGCCCACCGGCCGGCTGCTTCGGGGCGAGATCGAGATCCCGGCCCCCGAGGAACGACGGACGGGGACGGGGGACTTCCTCGAGGT
Source organism: uncultured Planctomycetaceae bacterium (assembly GCA_964511565.1). Classification (GTDB taxonomy): domain Bacteria; phylum Planctomycetota; class UBA1135; order UBA1135; genus Saltatorellus. The sequence continues at coordinate 192 of CAZEFP010000456.1, read as the reverse complement.
GAGGGGCGCGAGGGCCTTCAACCTGAAGGGGGTCGACGCACGGATTCCCCTCGGGACGCTGACGGCGGTCACCGGCGTGTCCGGTTCGGGCAAGTCCACCCTGGTGGAGCGCACCCTCAAGCGGGCCGTGCTCCGGCACCTCGAGCGTGAGACGCCGGACCCCGGCGCCCATGACGCGATCCTCGGGCTGGA
>CAZEFP010000455.1:0-3521 GCA_964511565.1 uncultured Planctomycetaceae bacterium | reverse complement strand
GCGGGAGATCTCTCCGTCTCTCTCTCCGACTGCGACTCGCGCGTCACCGGTCGGGGCACCGGACCCCCCGGGCTTTCCCTGGTATGCCCGTCGATCAGCCGCCCAGGGCGGCCTCCATCTCGGCGGTGTAGCGTCCGCGATCGAAGAAGCCGTACTCGGCGACGACCGCGTCCCCTTCCCACTTGTAGGCCAGGTGGATGAGGTAGCTCGAGCGCTCGTTGGTGGACTGGTTGAGGGCCTGCCACTCCGCCCAGACCGTGGTCCAGGTGATCCCGTCGGGGTACTCACCCGTGGTGATGACCCGGTCGATCATCTCGATCTCCTTGAAGACGGAGTGCTGCTGAGTGATGCCCTCTCGCCACTCCGCGAGACCGAACGACGACTCGTTGGTGGACCAGTAGAACCGGGCGTCCTCCGTGAAGAGCTGGTCAGCGAAGCTGAGGTCGCCCGTCGCGTACTGGTCCAGGAACTCTGCGACCTTGACCGACCGGGCGTCGTCCGTCGTGCAGATCACGGTCCCCTCCGCAGGTGCAGGGCTGGCCTGGTTCGAGGGGCCCGCGCAGGCGGCGAGGAGGAGGAGCGGCAGGAGGGACTTGGGGGAGATGTTCATGGGTTCAGACAGGGGCCGGTTGAAGCAAAGGATGCGTGGCAGGCAGGCGAAGAGGTTAACCCGAGGATCAAGACTGTGAGCGGCCACTTGGGCGCCGCGCACACCGAGGAGGGGTGAGCCGTAGGCACCCGCAGCAGCCAGCCCCCGGGTCACCGATCAGCCGAAAGGGTATTGTCCGTGAGCGCACCGACCGCAGACCCTTAGGCTCGGGGTCAAAGGGGAACGGAGGACCGCCAGCCCCGGCAGGCTCGAGCCCCACGCCACGCCCGAACATGCGGACCGCCATCCTCTCGATCCCCACGGACGCCCTCGGCGGCAACCGGACGACCGCCCTGCGCTGGGCCCTCCGGCTCCGCTCCATGGGGTGGGACGTGCGACGCGCCGACCGATCCCTCGCGCGCGCACCCATCGGGAAGGTCGAGCTGATCGTCGCGTTGCACGCCGTACATTCGCAGGTCGAGGTCCAGGGGCTCTTCGCTCAGCACCCCACGGCGAAGCTCGTCGTGGCCTGCACCGGAACGGACATCTACGAGCTCGGAGACGAGGCTCAGCCCCTGCTGGAGCGCGCGGATCGGCTCATCGTCCTCCAGGCACATGCCCTGGAGGAGCTCAGCCCTGCGCAGCGCGCACGCGCCCACGTGATCCATCAGTCGATGCCCCCGCGCTCGGTCCCCACCCGGGAATCCCTGGACATCGCCGTCCTCGCGAGCCTGCGGGCCGTGAAGGAGCCGCTCCTCCCAGCGCAGGCCGCGCGGCTGCTGCCGGCCCGCTCCAGGGTACGGGTGCTCCACGTGGGCGCCGCGCTCGATGAGCCCCTGGTCGAAGCCGTTCGCCTCGAGCAGCTCGCCAACCCGCGCTACGAGTGGCGAGGTAACGTCCGACGCTCGGAGGCGCTCTGCTTGCTCGGCGGCGCCCGGGCCGTGGTGGTGCCCTCCCGCAGCGAGGGCGGCGCCAACGTCATCACCGAGGCCTTCGCCCTCGGGATCCCGGTCCTCGCCAGCGCGATCCCCGGGAACACGGGCCTCCTCGGCGAGGGGCACCCAGGCCTGTTCCAGCCGGGGGATGCAGAGGGCCTCGCGCGACTGATGCTCCGCGTCGAGGGCGAGCCCCACTTCGCCGAGGAGCTCACGCGACGATCGAAGGAACGTGCAGCCCTCGCCGCCCCCGAGCGGGAGGCCGCTGCCTGGCTGGACCTCCTCCAGGAGCTTGGCTTCGCAGGCTGACCGGAGCCGCCAACGCGGCGACCCTGGGCGCGTACCGCCCCTCGCCTGCGCGCCAATGACCCCTCCCCTCCCTTGAAGCTCCAGACCGCCCTGCTCGGCGCCGCGACCTTGCTCCTGGCCCTTGTCCTCACGATCCTCCTCACGGGGCAGGGGGACCGAGAGAGTGACGAGGTCTCGAGGACGGCGGCTGGCGAGGGGGCGCCCGCCGCGGCCCCGACTCCGCTCCCCACCCCCGAGAAGCGGCTCCGGGAGGCGGCGACCACGCGCGTGCCTGGGGCCACCACTCCCGAGGTGAGCGGCGACTCCTCGGCTCCCTGCGTCCGCCTCTCGGTCGTCGGACTCTCCCCCGGAGAATCCGCGGCGTATCTTCACCGCCGCGGGGAGTCGGAGGTGCACGGGTCCCTCACCGCCTCCGAAGACGACCCCCGGCCTTCGGTCCGGCTCGGTCGGCTCGAGGGCGACGGGAAGACGCAGGAGGAGCTCCTCGTCTCCACGCCCGGCTACGTGAGCCGAGGCTTCCCGCTCGACCCCGACGTCACCCACGAGGAGGTCGTGTGCCAGCTGGTTCGAAGCCAGCCACTGCGAGTCGAGTTCCCCCGCCTCATGGGCCTCGACGGGCACCTCGAGGCCACCCTGACCTGGAGCGACCCGGCGGGCGGCGCGCAACAGTCGGGGATCCGTCTCCCGCACGTCACCATGAGGGAGACCCGCGTCCTCGATCACCACGGGCACGCCACGTTCGAGGCGACGTTGGTGCCGAGCCACCCGATCCTCAGCCTCGGCTCGACGCCGCTGGAGGGTGGGCATGACCGTCCCGTCACCATCTTCGAGACCTCCGTCTCGGTGGACGCTCAGCGAACCGCGCTGACCTTCGAGAACCTGGAGGTCCACCTGGTGGAGTTCCTTCCGCCGACACCGGGGACGGCCTTCCGACTCCAGTTCCGGCCCGAGGCCCCCAGCAGGATCTCCTTGCCCGAAGGGACCCGCTCCAGGGGCTGGACCAACAGCTACGGGTTCCACGGCGGGCATCGCCTGAGGTCGGACGTGCGGGGCCGACTCATGATCTACCTCCCCCCGACCCTGAGTTCCGACGCGCGGATCTCCGCGGCCCCGCTCGGTGCCGACGGGAGCGGGTTTGCCGCCCCGGTTCGGACCTTCGGCCAGCACGTCCAGGGCGACCCCGAATGGGAGGGACTCGAGCCGATCACGATCGAGACGTCGGGCGCCATCCAGCTCGTACTTGAAGAGGAGGAGTGAGGGACTAAGTGGGGCCATGATCACGCTCCGCCGCTCCGCCGATCGCGGCCACGCCGACCACGGCTGGCTCGACGCGCGCCACACGTTCTCCTTCGCGAGCTACTTCGACCCGGAGTTCACGCAGTGGGGGAGCCTGCGGGTCCTCAACCAGGACCGGATCCAGGGGGGAGGTGGGTTCCCCCGGCACCCGCACCAGGACATGGAGATCGTGACCGTGGTGCTCGAGGGCGAGCTCCGCCACGAGGACAGCATGGGCCACGGGTCGGTGATCCGGCCGGGGGACGTTCAGTACATGTCCGCGGGCTCTGGGGTCACCCACAGCGAGTTCAACGCGTCGGAGGACGAGCCGCTCCACCTGCTCCAGATGTGGGTCCTGCCCGCACGCCCCGGCGGCGAACCGCGCTACGACCAGCACCACTTCTCCCCCGCCG
>CAZEFP010000454.1:0-3526 GCA_964511565.1 uncultured Planctomycetaceae bacterium | reverse complement strand
TCCTTGTTCTCCGACAGGTCGCGGTACCGGACCTTGGTTCCGGGGCAGACCGTGTCCTCGATGACGGCCGCCTCCTCGATCAGGTCGGTGAGCCGGAGCTCCTCTTCCATCTCCATGGCGCGCGCCGTGAGGTTGCGCTGCTCCTCGATGGCCGCTTCCCACTCGGAGTTCTCCGAGAGGTCGCCGAAGGAGGCCGCGCGCCCGATGGCGTCCTGGTTCTCGGGGATCTTGACCTCGCGGAGCTCCTTGAGCTCGGCGGAACGGCGGCGCAACCCGGCCCGGGTCGTCCACACGGTCTCGCCCTCCCAGAAGAAGCCCGCGTCCTGGGCGAAGAACTGCCGGTCCTTGCTCAGGGCGATCTCGGTGATCAGGTTGTCGATCTCGCTGTCCACGCCGCGGCTCGCCGTCACGTTCGCGCTCCGAAGGGCGGACACATCGGCGGTCGAGAAGAGCTGCCGGAGCATCGGGTTGTCGCCCTTGCAGAGGTAGTCGGTCAGACGCCCGGAGATCCGCGTCAGCTGGGGGTTGCCGCGGCGCTCCTGGAAGGTGTTGACCGCCAGGGCGAGCAGGGCCTGTCCGCGCTGCACCGGGGTCGGCATGTCCTCGTGGACGCCTCCGTCCTCGTAGCGCTCGGCCAGCACGATCATGAGCGTGGGGTTACGGAGCGGACGGGCCAGGAGGCCCGAGTAGTGAGCGCGGAGCTCATCCCCGTGGCCGGCGGCGACGATGCGTTCCACCAGCGGCCGGACCTGTCCCGGGGCCGCGTGCTGCAGCTGGGGGAGAACATCCTCCACCCAGGCGAAGTCCTCTTCCTCCTCGCTGTCGCTCGGCTCGGAGCCGTCCGTGGACGGCTCCGCGGCGGCCTCGCTGACCTCGGCGTCGGGTGCGGGGTCCGAACCCTCGTCGCTCTCCAGCGCGGCCACCTCGGCCTGGGCCTCGGCGAGCTGTGCGTCCACGGCCTCCAGGGCGAGCTGAGCGCCGCCCGTGCCGAAGAGCTCCGGGAGGATCGCCACGGAGCGCTCCTGGTCCTTCGCGCCCGGGAGGGCCTGGAAGAGCTTCCAGATCTCCGGCGGTTGCGAGGGGTCCGGAGGTGCCGGGGCCTGGGTGACCTCATGGAGGACCCGGCGCATGAGCTTGGGAGAGGCGCCCTGCTTGTCACGCAGCATCAGCCAGGCGGCGAGGCGCTCGGGGAGCGGCTCGGCCTCGGAGGCGGCGGCCTTCTCGAGCTCATCGATGGCGATGGCTGCGAGGTCGTCCCCGACGCCCTCCCCGACGAAGAGGTCGCGGACACGGGCGTGGACCTCGGCGAGGTTGGACGCTCGCTGGAGCAACCGCTTCAGCGCCTCGCCGGGGTCCTTCTTGACCAGGAGCTGCGTCACGGTGGACTTCTGGGGCGTGCCGCTGACCTCGATCTCGTCGGAGTTTTCCGCCAGCTTGCGGGCCTTGCGCCACCACGCGGACCAAGCGCTCCCCTCGATGCCGATCTGCATCATCGCCGTCTTGATGGTCGTGGTGGTGGCCCGACCGTTGTGGCGAACGAGGATCGCGTTGAGGGCCTCCAACGGGGCCTTCTTCACCTCCTTCTTCAGGCCCTCCGCATCCTTCAGGGAGCGCGAACGAAGGTCCTGCTCCGGCAGCGGGTCGAAGATGTCCATGGCCGCGTTGAGCGGGAACTTGTCCTCGCGCCCGTTCCAGAAGCGCACCCGGGCGAAGCCCTCTCCCGCGTTCATCTCGAGGACCTCTCCGACACCCCATCCACCGGGGTGGAAGACGGTGCTGCCGGGCTGGAACGCCAGGAGCTTCGCCAGCTTCTTCCAGGGGGTCCGCAGGTCCGCGGCGCCCTCCGCGAAGCCCGTGACCTCCTTGAAGATCGGATACCAGGCCTCGTCGGTCCAGGCCTTCTCGCTCGCCTCGTAGAGCGGTTCGGCGAGCTCTCCGGGATTGCCGCCGGCCGCCAAGGAGGCGCCCAGGATGAGCGCGGCATCCGCAGCGCGGTCGCTCGCGACCAGCTTCTCGGCGTGTTCTCTGGCCTGGGCCACCAGGCGCCCGGCCCGCTTCTTCTCGCCTGCGAGCTTGATCGCGGGCAGGAGCTCATCGATGGGTCCACCGGACGAGCGGAGCTCGGCCCAGGCGTCATCGAACTCTTGCCACATTTCCTTGGTGACGAGGAGGGGGAGGGTCATTTCGTCTGTGGTTGGGGCGAGACCGGATGGGGAGGCGGACCGCCTGGAGGGAGGCGCCCGACAGGCGCAGAGATCTGGAACAAGGCAGCGCCCCCGCGATCGGAGGAACCGAATCGCAGGGGCGCTTTGAGAAGTGTGCAGATCACCGCCCCCTGCGTCCACCTTTCCCGATCTTCTCCGGATGAACTTCCAGGCCCGGTGAGCGCTCAGTCCACGGCGAGGAGCAGGCCCTTCAGGTATCGGGACCGTCCGAAGTCCGGGCGCTGGGGATGGTCGTGGGCCGCACCGAGGGTCTCGAGCAGGCGCACATCGCGCTCCGCGCGTCGGGCGGCCTGGAAGATCAGGCCCGCGAACGCGGGGAGGTCGAGGGCTCCGGAACAGGAGAACGTGGCGAGGATCCCCCCGGGCGCTGTGGCCGCGATGCCCAGGGCGTTGAGGTCGCGGTACTTCACCTTGGCCGACTCCAGGTCTCGGGTCCCCTTGGCCAGCTTGTGGGGATCCAGGATCACGAGGCCGGGCCGGCGCTTGCCGCCGGCGACCTCCCGCAGAACGTCGAACGCGTCGGCGTGGCGCACTTCGACCTTGGCGTCGTTCTCCCGCGCCGCCTGATCGGCCCGGGCGAGGGGCTCCTCATCCAAATCAACGGCTCGGACGCTGTGGGCTCCGGCGAGCGCGGCCGGGATGCTGAAGCCTCCGGCATGGCAGCAGAGGTCCAGGACGTCGCGACCGTGGGCGAGGTCGGCGACCCTCCTGCGGTTGTCCCGTTGGTCGCAGAACCAGCCGGTCTTGTGGCTGGCCCCGGGATGAACCAGGAAGCGGACGCCGAACTCGTGGATGTAGCGGGGGGCCACCTCCGCGCCATCCTGGCCCGGGTCCCCCTCGGGGAAGCCCTCCGGCCCCCGGGCGGTCCGGGCGAAGCGGTGCAGGACGGCGTGGCCCGGGAGGAGCTCCTGGAGGATGGACTCGACCATCTCCCGGAGCTCCCAGAACCCCAGGCTGTGGTACTGGCAGACCAGGGCATCCCCGAGCTTGTCCACGATCAGCCCGGAGAGGTCGTCGCCCTCGGCGTGGACGATCCTGTAGGCGTCCGTGACGTTGTCGAGCCTCAGCACGCGGCGCCGCAGGCGCAGGGCAGCGGCGATCAGGCGCTGGAGGTGCTGTCGGGGACGGTCGAGGTCGCTCTTCCGACCACGACTCAGCATCCGGAGTCGTATGTCTGAGGTGGAGTTGTAGAGCGCGTGTCCGCAGAATCGGCCCTCGCGGTCGATGACCTCCACAATGGATCCGCCCCTGGCGACGGGCCCATTGGGGCCGTAGGCGTCCGTGAGCCGAGCGTAGACCCA
>CAZEFP010000453.1:2013-3530 GCA_964511565.1 uncultured Planctomycetaceae bacterium | reverse complement strand
CGCCTCTTCCTGGGCACCTTCGACCCCTCCGAGCAGACGAGCCTGACCATCGAGGGAAGGCGCGCCTGGGTCCACGTCAGCTCCGGGGAAGTACGCCTGAACGACCTCGTCCTGGGCCCCGGCGACGGCGCGGGAGTCGTGGATGAGGCGACCCTGAGAATCGAGGGGATCCAGCGCGCTGACGTCGTCGTGTGGGACCTCGAGCGTTGATCCGGGGGGTCCGTCCCCGGGCAGGCGTCAGACCTCGAGGATGCCCGAGATGACCTCGCCGTGAACGTCGGTCAGGCGACGCTGGAGCCCGTTGTGGTAGTGGGTGAGGCGCGTGTGGTCGAGCCCGAGGAGGTGGAGGATCGTCGCGTGGAAGTCGTGCACGCTGACCGGGTCCACGACCGACTTCCAGCCGAAGTCATCCGTGGCCCCATGGGTATACGGGGCCTTGACGCCGGCGCCGGCGAGGATCGCCGTCATGGCCGACGCGTTGTGGTCACGGCCCTGAGCCCCCGCCTGGAAGGTGGGCATCCGGCCAAACTCCGTGCACAGCACGACGAGGGTGTCCTCGAGCATGCCGCGCTGCTTGAGGTCCAGGATCAACGCCGCTGCGGGCTGGTCCAGGATCGGCCCATGCACGTCATAGTCCGTCTTCAGCTGCTGGTGCCCGTCCCAGTTGCCCTTGCCCTCCCCCATGGCGTAGGCGCCGTTGAACAGCTGGACGAAGCGGACGCCCTTCTCCACCAGCCGCCGGGCGAGCAGGCAGTTGCGGGCGAACCCAGCCTTCAACGGGTTGGGGTCGTCCGTGCCGTACATGCGCCGCGTGGACGCGGACTCGGTGGAGAGGTCGGTCACCTCCGGCACGGAGAGCTGCATCCTGGCGGCCATCTCATAGCTCGCGATCCGGGCCGCGAGCTCGGCGTCCCCCGGATAGCGGTCGAGGTGCGCCTCGTTCAGTCGCCGGAGGAAGTCGCGCGTCGCCCGGTCACGCCGGGGGTCCAGCCCCGCCGGCGGCGCGAGGTTCTGCACGGGCCGCGCGGCGTTGAACGGCGTCCCCTGGAAGGCGGCCGGCAGGAAGCCAGCTCCCCAGTTGTTGATGGAGCTCTGGGGCACCCCGCGGGGGTCGGGGATCGCCACGAAGGCCGGGAGATCGTCGCACTCACTCCCCAGCGCGTAGGTCGCCCAAGCGCCCATGCTCGGGAAGCCGTCGAGGATGTACCCCGTCGACATGCAGTTCTCGCCAGGCCCGTGGGTCGCCGTCTTCGTGTGCAGCGAGTGGATGTAGCAGAGATCGTCCGAGAGGTCCCCGAGCTGCGGGAGCAGGTCGCTCGTCATCTTCCCGCACTCCCCGCGCGGTCGGAACTCGTAGAGGGGCCGGTGCAGGTTCCCGTTCGCCCCCTGGAAGGTGATCAGCCCGTCGCCGCCCGGGAGCGGCGTGTCGTGCCGACGGATCAGCTCGGGCTTGTGATCGAACGAGTCCACCTGGCTCAGAGCGCCGCTGCAGAAGATCACCACGACGTTCTTGGCCC
>CAZEFP010000453.1:0-2003 GCA_964511565.1 uncultured Planctomycetaceae bacterium | reverse complement strand
AGCCGGCCGTCCGCCTTCAGGAGGTGCGAGGCGGCCATGAAGCCCAACCCCGAGCTCATGTGCCCGAGCAGGTCCCTTCGGCTGAGGCGCGTCACGGGAGGAACACCAGCTCGTTGGAGTTGAGGACGGCGCGGCAGAAGGCCACCAGACCCTCCTGGTCGATGAAGGCCCCGGCCGCCCGCGCTTCGCCCGGCGCCGCGGCGCGGCCATAGGCCAGGCGGTACGCCGCCTCCACGGCGTCCCGACCGGACGCCTCGAGGCGCGCCGCCATCCGGCGCGCCTGGGCGAGCACGAAGGGGCTGTTGAAGAGGTTGAGCGCCTGGATCGCGGTGGTGGAGCGGCTCCGGGAAGGGCACACCTGGCCGGCATCCGGCACATCGAAGGCCCCGAAGACCGGGACCGTCTCCATGCGCACCTTGTGCATGTAGACCATGCGACGGTGATCCCCTGGGTCGAGCGCCACCTTGGGGAGGTAGACGCGGACGTAGTTGTCGTTGGGTTCGAAGAGACTGAAGCCAGGCCCCCCCATGCTCAGGTCGAGGTTGCCGCCTAGCTGCAGGAGGCAGTCGCGGAGCACCTCCGCCTCGAGCCGTCGCGGAGGGAAGCGCCAGAGCAAGCGCGCCTCGGCGTCCACCGCGAGGGCGGCGGGGCGCGGCGCGCTGGACTGGCGGTACGTGTCCGAGAGGAGGATCCGCCGGTGGAGCGCCTTCATGGACCAGCCGTCCTCGATGAAGCGCGCCGCGAGCCAGTCGAGCAGGGCAGGGTGTGTGGGCCGCGCGCCGTTGACGCCGAGATCGCCGGGGGTCGCCACGAGCCCCGTTCCGAAGTGATGGGCCCAGATCCGGTTCACCATCACGCGCGCCGCCAAGGCGCCCGCCTCCCCGGTGATGGCCCGCGCCATCGCCACGCGCCGGGAGGACTCCGGGGCCTCCGCGGTCAGCTCGAGGCCGCCGAGGATCGCCGGGATGTCGGGCACCACCAGCTCCCGCCTGGCCGTCACGTCCCCCCTGAACAGCCGGTGGACCGGCGGCGGCTCCTCGAGGCGGCCTCCGTACACCATCGCGGCGGGCGCCGCCTGCGCCAGCCGCAGGGCCTCCTCGGCGGTGGCGAGGGACTCGAGCACGTCGGGTGAGGCGGCCAGCGCTCTGTCGTCCCCCCCCTCCTCACCGAACTCCTGTCGATCCTGAGACCCCGCCACCCACGTCCACGCGCCCGCCTCGACCCGGAGCTCGATGCGGTAACGGGTCGGTGTCCGGTCGTCATAGCGGCCCGATCGATCGCGGGCCCACACCACCCGGTCCACGACGTGCCCCTCGGCGAGGTCGAGCTGCACCCACCCGCCGCCCGGCGCGTCCGAGATCCAGCTGTGGTCATTGCCGACCAGGCCATCGTTGACGTGCTCGAGCGCGTGACGGAAGTGGCCCGAGAGGTTGCCCGAGGACGATGGCCTCGCGGAGAGGGCCACGTTCTCACCACCGGACCAGACCTCCAGCTCGTCGATGCAGGGCTCGCCCCTGTTCGTGGCCTCGACCGTGAACCGGACCGCCGTGGCGGGCCTGGGCTCGAAGCGCTCCTCGTTCCAGCGAGAGGTCACCGCGCTCCGTCGCGCGTTGAGGCCGTCCCTGAGCGAGTCGAGCTCCGCGCGGTGCCCCTCGACCCGTTCACGCCGCCGGACCATCTCCGGGGAGGTCAGCGGACGCTCACCGTGACGCACCCCCGCCAGCACCGCGGTCATGGCGTAGTACTCGCGCTGGCTGACGGGATCGAACTTGTGGTTATGGCAGCGGGCGCAGCCCACCGTCAGCCCCAGGAACGCCGTCCCGGTGGTGTTGACCATGGCCGCCAGCTCGTCCTGCCGCTGCTGGGCGGTGTACGCGACCTCCTCGCTCTTCACCTCGTCGCTGGCCCCCGCCACGAGGAAGCCCGTGGCCGCGTCCTCTCCCACCGTGTCCCCCGCCAGCTGTTGGAAGACGAATCGGTCGTAGGGCAGGTCCTCGTTGAGC
>CAZEFP010000452.1:0-3533 GCA_964511565.1 uncultured Planctomycetaceae bacterium | reverse complement strand
TCGGGAAGGGGTGGCTGATCGGGGGAGGGTGCGGGAGGCTAGCCAGGGCTCAATTAGGCATCAAGCGGCCCCGACGCTCGCCAGGGCGCCGTCGACCTCTTCGGGCTTGCTGACCGGAACCACCTCGGCCTCGCTGTCGATCTTGCGAAGGATGCCGGCGAGGATCGTCCCGGGCGCGGGCTCCATGAAGCGCTGATGGCCCTCGCCGAGAGCCCAGCGCATGGAACGCTCCCAAAGGACGGGGGCGCAGACCTGGGTCGCGAGGGTGCTGCGGACCTCGGCGGCGGTTCGTACCGCCGCAGCGGTGACATTGGAGATGACGGGAACCGCGGGATCGGAGATCTCGGTCTCCTCGAGCGCCGCGGCCAAGCGCTCGGCCGCCGGGCGCATGCACTCGCTGTGGAAGCCGCCTGCCACGACGAGGCGTCGAACCCGACGGACGCCGTGGTCCTTGGAACAGGCCTCCACGGCGTCGAGGGCAGGGAAGGCTCCGGAGAGCACGATCTGCCCCGGTGCGTTCAGGTTCGCGACCTGACAGACACCGTGTTCGGACCCGACGGCCGCCAGGGCCTCGGCCTGCTCCGGAGTCGCCCCCATCAGGCTCGCCATGCCGCTGGGGTTCTGCTCGGAGGCGTCCTGCATGGCCTCGCCGCGCAGCCGCACGAGGCGCACCCCGTCCGCGAAGGTGAAGGTCCCGGCGGCCCAGTGAGCGGTGTACTCCCCGAGGGAGAGACCGGCCACGAACGGGGCGGAGCCGAGATCGAGCCCCCTGGCGATCAGGACGCGAATGGCGGCCACTCCAGCCGTGAAGATGCCGGGCTGGGCGATGTCCGTGCGGTTCACCTCGTCCTCGGCCTCCCAGCAGGCGTCACGCAGTGAGAACCCGAGGGCCTCGTCGGCTTCCTCCCAGGTGGCCTTCGCCTCAGGGAACGCCTCCGCGAAGTCGCGGCCCATGCCCCGCGCCTGCGCGCCTTGGCCCGGGAAGAGGATCGGTAGGGTCGTCATGATCAGGTCTCCTCGGCTCACCAGCGGAGGGTCGTGGCGCCCCAGGTGAGGCCAGCGCCGAAGGCCACCAGGACGACGGTGTCGCCTTTCTTGAGCCGGCCGGCGCGAGCGGCCTCGTCGAGCGCGATCGGGACGCTCCCCGCGGAGGTGTTGCCGTACTTCTCGATGTTCACGAAGAACTTCTCGATGGGCCAGTCGAGGCGCTCGCGCGCCCCCTCGATGATGCGCATGTTCACCTGGTGCGGGATCACCAGGTCGACCTCGCCCGTCTCCGTGGCGGCAGCTGCCTCGCGGATCAGCTCCGACATCTTGGTCACCGCGAAGCGGTAGACCTCGCGTCCCCGGACGCGGATGAAGTGGTTGGACTTGTCGTAGTCGGGGTGGTTGTGCGGATGCACGGAGCCACCTTCGGGGATGTGGATGAACTCGTAGCCCGAACCGTCGGCGCCCATGGCGTGGTTGAGGAGCTCTCCCTGGTTGCAGTCCTCGAGGGGGCGAACCACTGCGGCACCGGCGCCGTCTCCGAAGAGGATGCAGGAGGTCCGATCGGACATGTCCAGGTAGCGCGAGAGCGTCTCGCCGCCGATGGCGAGCACGTTCCGCGCGCGGCCCGCGGCCACGAACGCCTCCGCGGTTTGGAGCGCCGTCAGGAACCCGGTGCAGGCGGCGAGCACGTCAAACGCCCCGGCGTTCTCGCACCCCAGAGCGTGCTGTACGAGGACCGACGTCGAGGGCATCAGGTGATCCTGGGTCAGCGACCCCACGACGATCAGGTCGATGTCCTTGGGCTCGAGGCCCGCGTCCTCCATGGCCCTCCGCGCGGCCTCGGTGCAGAGGGTGGAGCAGTTCGTGCCCTCGTCCACGTGCCTGCGCTGACGGATCCCCGTGCGCTGGGTGATCCACTCGTCGCTGGTGTCCACGATCTCTGCGAGATCGTCGTTGGTGACGACGCGCGGCGGCGTCGAATGGCCGGTGCCAGCGATTCCGACTCGAACGATGCTGGACATACGTGCTTGGGGGAAGAGGGAAGGACTCGGCGCGGTGAACGCGCAGGGAGGGCCAGATGATCGGAAACCGCGGGGCCCCGATCAACGGCAAGCCGGCGCTACTGGCGGCAATCAGGCGGAGGGAGCGCGGTCTGCGAGGCCCTGGACGATCTTCCCGTTGACGTCGGCGTCGAGCGCCCGCCCGGCCAGCTCGATGGCATTGGACACGGCGTGGGCGTCCGAGCGACCGTGACCGATCACCACGACCCCCCTGACCCCGAGCAGGAGCGCGCCGCCGTACTCGGAGTAGTCCACCTTCTTCCGCACGGTGCCGAGGACCTCCGGGGCCCACTCGGCGCCATGGGCCATCATCTCCCGGCCGACCATGCTCAGGAGGAAGCCGGAGAAGCCCTCCATCAACTTGAGGACCACGTTGCCGGTATAGCCGTCGGTGACCACCACCTCGGCGGAGTCGCCGAAGATCTGGTTGCTCTCGATGTTCCCGATGAAGTCGAGCTCTGAATCCTCGAGGGCGGCGTGGGCTTCCCGGAGCAGGTCGGTCCCCTTGGAGGACTCCTCGCCGATGTTCAGGAGGGCGACGCGGCAGCGGTCGCTCTTCACCACGTCCCGCATGAGCACCGCCCCCATGTGGCCGTATTGCACCAGGTGCTCGGGCTTCGGGACGACGTTCGCACCCATGTCGAGGATGGTCACGGGCTTGCCGGTCAGGCGCACGGTCACTGCGATGCCCGGGCGACGAACCCCCTCCAGCGTCTTGAGCCCGACGGTCGCGGCGCCCACCACGGCGCCCGTGTTGCCCATGCTGACGTGGGCGCCGGCGAGGCCCGTCTTGACGGCGCCCGTGGCGACCCCGATGGACGAGCCAGGCTTTGCCCGCAGGGCCACGGCCGGCTTCTCGTCCATGCCGATGACATCGTCCGCGTGCAGCATCCCGAAGCCGGGGTCACCGCCGCGCTCCTTCAGCCCCTCCCGGATGACCTCTTCCTGCCCGACGAGGAGGATGCGCTCCGCGGGGACGCCGCGCTCAACCGCGAGGAGAGCGCCGTCGAGGTTGCACGCCGGGGCGGAGTCGCCCCCCATCACGTCCAGTGCGATTCGAGCGGTCTGATCCATGGCCAGTGGGGATCGAGAGGTCGGGATATGCGAACGGGCGCGCCGAGCCCCCGTCAGGGGCCAGCGCGCACCGCGTCACGGGGTCGGGCAGGATAACCCCTGCCGGCGACACCGATCAGAAGTCCGCGTCGTCCTTCTGGAAGACTTCGCGGCCCTTCTGGCCGCCCTTCTCGAACCCGTAGTGGGTCGCCTCTTCGCTCATCCGGTGGGACCGGGTGAGGACGCCCGAGCGGGGGCAGTGGTGCGCCTGGGGCGCGTTGAGCGACAGGTGGGACCGGCGCTTGTTCTTGGCGGACTTCGAGGTCCGGCGCTTGGGATGTGCCATCGTGAGGTGTTGGGCGTGCAGCTTCGGGGAGCGCCTGCTGGCGATCCGGGGGCATGCGGAGGAAGAACTGGGGCCCGCTTTCG
>CAZEFP010000451.1:0-3534 GCA_964511565.1 uncultured Planctomycetaceae bacterium | reverse complement strand
CTGCGCCATCTTTTAGAGCCGTAAGATTCGGCACCTCGGGCAGGCTGAGGTCGCCGAGTTCGGGAAGCTCGTACCGCGGGCGCACCTCGAGCTCGGCGGCGTCCAGGTACGAGCGCAGCTGCCCGTCACCGACACCCGCGGTCAGCAGCGCGTCCAGGCCGCGGACGGCCTCCTCGTCGGGGACCCCCTTGCCCGGGAGCTCGGAGGGGCGCTCGAGCACGGAGAAGGTGCGGCCCGCCGCGAGCCGGTCCTCGACGACGTCCAGCTTGCTCCCGAGCAGCGGGATGACCCGCTTGCTCCCGCTGGAGGAGTTCAGGAGCCGGTTCCGCATGGTCAGGTCGAGGAGCTGACGCAGCCAGCGGTCCAGTCGCGTCTCCGGGGTCTCCTCGGCCTCTCTCCGGAGGCGGTCCGCCTCCAGGTAAGCCTTGAGGTCGGCCTCGAGGTCTCGGGCCGAGGCCGTCGGCGCTGCCGCGCTGGCCGCGACGCCCTCTCCCGCCTCACCCGCGGCTCCGCCGGTGAAGGTGGGGAGCGGCAGCATGCCTCCACGGCGCGCCCTCGCCACGTCCACCGCGAAGCGGAACGCCGTCCGGTCCAGGAGCTCCCGCTCCGCGACCTCCCGCGCCCCGGCGAAGTCCGGGGAGGGCCTGTGGCAAGCGCCGGTCGGGTCGAAGACACAGATCTCCGCGAGCTCCACCCGCTTCGACAGGCGCAGGGGCTCCTCCACCAGGGGGTTGGAGAAGGTCCGCTCCACGAGCCAGGCGCCCACGAAGGCGTGGCCGCGGATGACGATGACGATCGGGTGCAGTCCGGCCTGCTCGAGGGCCGCGGCGGCGAGCAGGGAGATGTCGAGGCAGGTGGCGAGGCGCGCCTCCTCGATCGCTGCGGGGAACCGCACGCGCTGCCCCTCGCTCTCGAAGCTGGCGGGGGGATTCGCGTAGCTGACCTCGGCGTCCAGCAGCGCCCCGTAGATCGCCTCCACCATGTGGAGCGAGTGGACGGGGTCCTTGGATTGGTATCCGCTGAGCGCCGGCTCGTGGCCCGCCCGCTCGAGCCGCTTCGCGGCGGCGGAGAGGAGCCTCGCCACGAAGGCCCCGTTGGGCAGGACGAAGGCGGCCAGCACCTCGGGGAGGGCCGAGGTGCCGGGCCAGGAGTCCGAAGGGTGCAGCTGCCAGGAGGCTCGCGAGTAACCGATCTCGTGGCCCTCGCCGGTCAGCACCCTGGCCACCACGTCCCCGTCAGCGCGCTCGGTGAGCCGCGCCAGCAGCGCCGGCTCGTAGCGAAGGGGACCCTCGAGGCGATCCGTGCCCAGCTCAAGCTCCTCACCCGGGGCCAGCGGGGGGAGCTCGATGACCGCCTCCGGGAAGAAGGCGGGCGTGGCGGTGATCTGCAGGGTGGCCGGCGGGAGGGACGCGTCGGAGACACTCCGCACTCGAACGGCGTGGACGGGCGCCCGCCGCCCGCGGAGCATGGCGAGGTGGACCCGGGGCAGGAGCTCGATGGCGATCTCCACCCGTGGCGCGGCTGGAGCCTCGGCCGGCTCACTCGAGCCCCCATCGAGGGCCGACTGAACGTCGTCGGCGAGGGCGCCTGCTGGCGCCGTCGCCGCCTCCAGAGGCGCCGGGGTGGCGACCTCGATGATGCCGCCGTCCCCCACCCCGAGGCGCGCGAGATCCGCGTCCACCGCGGCGAGTCGCTCCTCGATGGCGCCCTGGTCGACCCCCTCGACGCCGCGCGCGGAGCGCAGCAGTTCCAGGGCCTCTCCGAGCCGCTCTCGCTGGACCTCGGCCCGCCGCGCCGCCCCCGCACGCTCCACGAGCTGCGCCGCCGCGTTGAGCCTCCAGGCCGTCGGGTAGCGTGCCTCCAGGTCGGCCATGAAGGCCGCGAGCTGAGCCTCGATCTCGGCGGGGAGCCCGACCTGGAGCAGCTCCGCGTGGCTCGAGCGGGCGAGGTCAGCCCGCGCCGCCGCCGTCGCCGGGACGCCGGACTCGAGGGCGATCTGGATCGAGTCCCGGAGGACCTCGAAGAGGCGCATGATCCGCGCCCGCTCTGCCCCCGCAGCGTCTCCCCGCCCGGGGGTCTGCTCGGCGAGTCCTTGCTGGGGAGCGTTCTGGTCAGGGGAGCCGTTCATCTCGCTGGTCCGTCGCAGGGAAGCCCGCGCCGGGCCGAGACTCTAGCAGGGCACGCGCCCCGCGACCGGCCCCTCACCGGTCCGCGTCCTCCGCGTCGAGGGTTCCAGCGATCAGGTCCCGGGCGAGGTCGAGCTCGCGGTGCTCCCCCCGCACCACGAGCAGGTCGCCAGGCTCCAGCACGAGGTCGGCGCCCGGACCGTGGATCTCGTCTCCCCCACGGACCACCGAGAGGACCGTCGCCCCGGTCCGCGCGCGGAACCCCATCTCGCCCAGGGAGCGGCCGCAGCCCGCGCAGTCCGCGCCGACGTAGAGCGTGTCCACGGCGGTGCTCGCCAGGATCTCGCCCACCACGGCCAGGTGTCGCTCCTCGGCGACCGGGCCCCGGAGGAGCTGGTAGCCCTCCCTCCGTACGAGCTCGGTCTGCACCGCGATCGTCCCCCGCGGCACGTGCAGCTCCCTCAACACCCGACCGAAGATCTCCACCGAGGTCTCGAACTCCTCCGGCACCACCTGGTTCGCGCCGAGCCGCAGGAGCTCCTCGGTGTCCGTGAGGAAGCGCGTCCGGACGATGACCTGGACGGAGGGCGAGAGCTGCCGCGCCAGCGCCACCGCCCGGCGGGTGGCCCCCGCGTCGTTGATGGCCACGACGAACACCTTGGCGCCCGTGATCCCTGCCTGGACCAGGGCGTCGGCGCGGCTGGCGTCCGCGAGGACGATGGGGACGCCGGCGGCGCGCTCCCGCTTGACCCGGTGGGGGTCCGTGTCGAGCACACGGTGGTCCACGCCCGTCGCCGCGAGGACGCGGGCGAGGTGCTCCCCGGTGAGCCCGTAGCCTGCGATCAGGACCCGCGGCGCCTCCTCGGCGCCCCCATGGCCCGCGCCGGTCGCCGAGGGCCGGCTGGCCTCGCCGCGCCGCCACGCGAGGCGCATCACCACCGGGGTGACGACCATCGAGAGCACGGCGACGGCCAGGAAGCGCTGCTCGTCCGCGCCGCCCAGGACGCCCAGCTCCCGCGCCTGGCTGGCCACGACGAAGGCGAACTCCCCGACCTGGAAGAGCGCCGCTGCGACGATCATCGCGGTCCGGCGCGAGCGGGTCAGGTAGAAGCCCACCCCGAAGACCACCGCCGCCTTGGTGGCCGCGACGGCGAGGAAGAGGGAGAGCGTCGCGACGGGCTCCTCCACCACGATCGAGGCGTCGAAGAGCATCCCGATCGAGACGAAGAAGAGGGCGCTGAAGACATCCCGGAAGGGCAGGATCTCGTCGACGACCTGGTGGTTGTACTCCGACTCGGAGACGACGAGGCCCGCGATGAAGGCCCCCAGGGCCAGGGGCAGATCGAGGCTCTCGGTGAGCCACGCGGCGCCCAGCGCCACGAGCACCGTGAAGAGCGTGAAGAGCTCG
>CAZEFP010000450.1:0-3537 GCA_964511565.1 uncultured Planctomycetaceae bacterium | reverse complement strand
GACGGCTCATCTCCGGGCGTCGTAGACTTCAGCTCCAGCTTCCCGGTTGGAGTTGAGGCTCTCCCGGCCTCCAGGATATTCCTTATCGCCCGCGCCACCCCGCAGGGGTCGCCCACGATGCAGAAGACACTTCTCACCTACGTCAAGCCGCACGTCCAAGAGGATCCGCTTTCGATGATCCTGGGCATCGGCTACCTCGGCGCCCAGATGGAGCGCGAGGGCCTCCCGATCGCGCTCCACGATGAGCGCATCGGCACCGACCAGGAGATGAAGGCGGCGATCGACGCCAACGACATCATCGGCTTCAGCGCGCTCACCCCGAACATCCGCCGCGCCATCGCCTGGGCGAAGTACGCCAAGGAGCAGGGCAAGACCACCATCATGGGCGGCCCGCACGCCTCGGTGGACCAGGGGGTCTTCCTCGACAGCGGCCACTTCGACTACGTCCTCAAGGGCGAGGCGGAGCACACGCTCCCGCAGCTGATCCGCGGCATCGAGGGCAACGACGACAAGGCGCTCCAGGAAGTGGCGGGGCTCGCGTCCATGCGCGAGGGCGAGCTGTGGGTGGACAACCCCGCGCCGCCGCTGATCAAGAAGCTCGACGAGCTCCCGATTCCTGCCCGGCACCTCCTGCCGATGGAGTCGTACTTCAAGAACAACCCCGAGCACCTCTGCTACATCTTCACGACGCGGGGATGCCCCTTCAAATGCATCTTCTGCCAGAAGGAGCTCACGGGCCGCGGCTTCCGCGTGCGCTCGACCGAGGCGATCGTCGACGAGCTCGAGCACATCATCAAGACCTACGACCCGGGCGTGATCCTCTTCGTCGATGAGATCCTCACGCTCAGGAAGAAGCGCATCCACGAGATGTGCGACGAGATCATCCGCCGCGGGCTGAAGTTCGAGTGGGTCGCGAACACGCGCGCTGACTGCGTGGACTACCCGCTGCTCAAGCACATGCACCGCGCCGGCTGCCGCCGGATCTACTACGGCTGGGAGTCCGGCTCCCAGCGCATGCTGGACGTGCTCAAGAAGGACCTGACCCCCGAGGTCATCGTCAACGCCGCGAAGATGACCCGCCGCGCGGGCATCTGGGCCAAGGTCTACCTGATCGTCGGCTCGCCCGGTGAGACCCCGCAGGACGTGGCGGAGACCGAGAAGGTCCTGCGCCTCGCGGGCCCGGACCTGATCCGGATCTCGGTCTTCAACCCGCTCATCGGCACGGAGTCCTGGGACAACTACCAGGCGTCCATCGACATCTCCGACCTCTCGGAGAACTACGTGTCCTCCAACCGCTCGGGCTACAAGCACGAGCACTTCAGCCAGATCGAGCTGGAGGAGCTGCGCAAGCGCATGGTCCGCTCCTACGAGCAGTGGTACTACTCCATGCCCCAGCGCCTGCGCCGGGTCTACGAGCGCGCGCTCTACTACATCGAGAACCCCCAGCACGGGCGCAAGCGAATCGGGCGCGCCGTCGGCCTCGTGCCGCCGCCCCAGCGTCACGTCGTGACGAGCCACCACTAGGGTGGCGAGCGGGCCGCGCGCGGCCCACGGGAGAATCGGACAGGCGGCCCCGCAGGACACTGCGGGGCCGCCTGCCTCGTTGAGGTCGTCAGGATCAGGTCGCGGCCTCGACGGGCCGCGCGTCCCATCGACGTCAGCTGAGGCGCGCGCCGACGCCCTCGATCAAGGCCTGCTCTCGCCGCCGTGCTTCCTCCTCGAGGGAGGTCGCCTCCGCGAGGAAGCCCGCCTTCTCGGCCCCGTCCTCCAGGTCCTGGGCGTTGATGCGGACGTTCAATCCGGCGCCGAGCACGGCCGTGCGGATGCAGAGCGCCCCCACGGCAGCGTCGGAGAGGGACGCCTCCATGCCCTTCTCCGCCATGGCCTCACAGATGCCCATGGCCTCGAGGGATGTCCGCATGACGCGCAAGGGGACCTCGATGGCGTAACGGGTGGCGTCCTGGATGGCCGCCGCGCGCTGGGACTCGTCGGCCTTCCAGGCCGCCATGATCCGGTTGAACGCCTCGGTGTCCTCGTCGACCAGCCCCAGGAGGGTGTCATGGCAGCGCTTGCCGGCCACCGCGACCTCCGAGAACTCCTCCCATCGGTCGTCCCACCCGCGCTTGTGGCTGGAGAGGTTGGCGACCATGGTCCCGAGCGCCGCGCCCAGGGCGCCGACGGCGGCGGCCACGGAGCCGCCGCCCGGGGCAGGGGACTCCGACGCCGTCTCGTGGACGATCTCCTCCACGGTCATGTCCACGAGGCGCTTGCTGGCACCGTCGCGGATGGCGTACTCGATGACCCGCTTCTGGGGGTCGAAGGGGGAGAGCTCGTCGAGCCCCATGGTCCGCACGGCGATCTTGATCAGCTCCGCATCGCTCACGCCCAGGGAGCGGCCCTGCTTGGCCAGGTAGTGGCGCCCCGCGTCGAGGAGCACGGCGAGGGGGACGAGCCCCACGATCTCCGAGCCGGTCACGCGGATGCCGCGGGCCGAGGCGCGCGCCTCGCAGGCGTCGAAGGCGGCGTGCACCGGGGTGACGGAGAGGTCCGTGAGGTTCATGGAGATCTGCGCCACCCCGTACTCCTCGATGAACCACCCGATGCCCTTGCAGGCCTTGAGCAGGCCGGGCTTCCAGACGGGGTCCCCGTTCTCGTCCCGGACGACCTCACCGGTGAGGGGGTCGGGCTCACGCAGGATGCGGCCCTTCTCGCGGACGTCGAAGGCGATGGCGTTGGCGCGCCGGGACGACGTGGTGTTGAGGTTGACGTTGTAGGCCACGAGGAAGTCCCTCGCGCTCACGGCGGTGGCCCCGGTGCGCGGCTGGAACTCGGCGGGCCCGAAGTCCGGCTTCCACTGCTCGGTGCCGACGCGGGCCGCCAGCCCCTCGTATTCCCCGGCGCGGACCACGGCGAGGTTGCGGCGCTCCTCACTGAAGGCCGCGTTCTCGTAGCAGTAGATCGTGAGCCCCACCTCCTCGCCCAGGCGCCGGGCGAGGGTCCGCGCGTGCTCGACCGTCTCCTCCATGGTGATGCCCGAGACCGGCACCAGGGGGCACACGTCCATGCCGCCGAAGCGGGGGTGCTCCCCGCTGTGGGTCGACATGTCGATCAGCTCGGCCCCGACCCGCGCGGCCTGGACCGCGGCCTCGATCACCGGCTCCGGCTCGCCCACGAAGGTGAACACGGTGCGGTTCGTGGCCTTCCCCGGGTCCACGTCCAGGAGGGTCACGCCGTCCACGGCGCGTACGGCGCTCGAGATGGCCTCGAGGACCGCGGGGTCGCGCCCCTCCGAGAAGTTCGGGACGCATTCGATGAGCTTGGCCATTTGGGGTGATGGGGCGCCGGAGGGGCGGGGTGGAGGGTGCCGGGAAGAGAGCCGAGGAAAGGTGATCGGCGTCGGAGGCGGCCCGGGGGAGCGGGCTGGGCGGACCGTTCTATCAGACCGATCCCGGCGCGTCTCGCGGGTAGGTGCGGTCGAACCGCGTCGCGGACCGCTACCATCTCGGCACGGCAACACCTGACGACCCATGACCCAGC
>CAZEFP010000449.1:0-3549 GCA_964511565.1 uncultured Planctomycetaceae bacterium | reverse complement strand
TGGCACCGGAAGGGCCGGCCAAAGAGAGGTCCCAGGTGCCGGTCAGGCCGAGTTCCTGCTGGGCGAAGTGCGCGAGGGCGCCGACCTCGGAGGACCTCATGCCCGGCTCGGTGACCGCGTACACCGCCCGGATCGCGTCCTGGGTCCGCTCCTGTGCGGAGCGGAGGATCTCCAGCTCACGCTCCGTCTTCGGACCGCGGAGCCTGCGCGCCACCGCGGCCCCGTCCTCGATGGCGAAGCCCAGGGCGGCTCCGGTGGGGAGGGTGAAGCGTGCGCGGACGTCGGGGTCAGCCACGACCCGGCCTGCGCCGCGGCTCCGCAGGGCGTCGGCGAGGACCTTCGAGGCGTCCTGGTGCTCGTCCCAGGGTAGGACATCGCCGCCGAGCTCCTGGCCGCCGCTGGCCCGCTCGCACAGGGTCGCCACCCGGCTCGCCTCGAAGGCGGGGGTGACCCACACGAAGGAGCCGTCCGCCATGACCGCCGCCGCGAGAAGCCTCTCGCTCCTGCCCATGGTCACCCCGGTGAGGTACTCGAGGGTCCCACCGGGCTCGATCAGCATGGCGTCGATTCCCTCCTCGGAGAGGATGCCAGCGAGGCGCCCCCGGAACTCGCCGCGCTCCGCAGGCGTCAGGGGCGCGGGGGGAGCGGCGTAGGTGGAAAGCGTTTCCCGGATCTGGCGGGACCGGGGGTCGTCTCCGGTCGGGACGGGGGTCGTCGAGGGGAGGATCGGCATGGGCGCAGGATAGTCGAGACGACCCCGATCCCGAGCAGCCATCCGTGACCTCCGAAACGAGTCTGGCGCGTGTCCGGCGATCCTGGACCGTCCGGGCCGACGGCCCGGTCGTCCGGATCCTGGACAGGGGACCGTCTCGCCCTCGGATCCACGAACAGGGAACCGCCGTCGGCCTTCACTCCAGGAGGGCCTCCCTCCGATCAGTTGCCGGAGTGGACCCCCTCAGCAGCAATCAGTCGATCGACCAAGGTGCCGACCACGGCCTCGGCCGTGACCGCCGAAGCGGCACTCGCCGGGGCGGAGTGAGCCATGTGCACCCGGGGCGCAGGAGCGGGCTGTTCGCCCCGCGGCCGGACTCGTCCGGGACGCGCCGCATCGACCGGCCCTTCCCGCCGCTGCCCGCGCGTCGGCGCCCCTCCCTGGTCAGCCTCGCCGCGGGCGTCGCGGCCAAGGGCTCCTTCATGTTGCTGCTGGCCTGGGCGCTCTGCTTCAACTTCAGCGAGGTCCGGGGCGGCTCCATGATGCCTGGCATCCAGGACCGCGACCGAATCCTGGTGGACCACGTGTCCTACATCTTCACCTCGGTCCATCGCGGCGACGTCGTCGTCATGCGCTACCCGATGGACCCGTCCGTGGACTACGTCAAGCGCGTGATCGGCCTCCCCGGCGATCACGTCCAGATCTTCGACGGCCACGTCTGGGTCAACGACCAGCTCCTGGAGGAGCCGTACGTGGAGGCCGCGGCCAACGACCCGTACGCCTTCGTGGACACGGTCGTCCAGAGCAACTGCTACTTCGTCCTCGGTGACAACCGGATCCGGAGCTCGGACAGCCGTGAGTTCGGCCAGGTGCCCCACGAGTACCTGCGGGGCAAGGTGCGTATGCGGCTCTGGCCGCCGATGCGCGCGGGCATGATCCAGTGACTCCGTGGCCGGTGGAGCCGGCCATGGCCCACGGAATCCAGTGGCCTGTTGGAGGCGAGGGAGGGCGCCGTCGGCGCATGGGATTAGGATGCGTGCACCATGAGCACCACCGCCCAAGCCCAGGCGACCATCGCCGACCTCGATCCCGCCTCCGGTGACCTGATCGCCGAGATCCCCTGCGCCACGGCAGAGGAGGTCCAGGCCGCCGTCGGTCGCGCCCGGGCAGCGCAGCCGGCCTGGGCCGAGCTCGACATCGAGGCCCGCGCGGCGGCCCTGGCCCGCTTCGGCGAGCGGCTCGCCGCGGACGCGGAGCACCTCGGCGGGCTCGTGACCCGCGAGATGGGCAAGACGCTGCGCTCCGCCGTGGGTGAGGTGAAGGGGTACGCCTCCGGAGTCAGCACCGAGGCCCAGGAGGTCGTCGAGGCCCTGGCCCCGATCTCCTACGGGGACAAGGCGAAGAACGTGACGACGGTCCACGAGCCCCTCGGCGTCGTGGCGGCCGTGACGCCCTGGAACTTCCCCGTGGGGATGCCGCTGTCCATCATCACCCCGGCGCTGGTGGCCGGGAACACCGTGGTGTTCAAGCCGAGCGAGCACACCCCACTGACAGGGGCGAGGATCGCGGAGCTCCTCCAGGCGGAGCTGCCCGCCGGGGTTCTCGAGCTGGTCCAGGGCGCCGGGGCGACGGGCGCAGCGCTCGTGGATGCCGACGTGGACATGGTGGGCTTCGTGGGCAGCCGCGCCACGGGTCAGAGCATCATGAACGCGGCCGCGGGGTCCCTGAAGCGCCTGGTCCTGGAGCTCGGTGGGAAGGACCCGATGGTGGTCTTCGAGGACGCCGACCTCGAGGCCGCGGCGCGCTGTGCCGTGGAGCACTCGCTCCGCAACACGGGGCAGGTCTGCTGCTCGGTGGAGCGGGTCTACGTGGCCGAGGCGATCGCCGATGAGTTCGAGGCGAGGGTGGTCGAGCTCGCTCAGGGCTGGACCCACGGGGACGGAAGGGAGGCGGACGTGAAGATGGGGCCGCTGGTCAGCGAGGGGCAGCGAGCCAAGGTCGCGGCCCAGGTGCGCGCGGCGGTCGAGGAGGGGGCCCAGCTACGGGTCGGAGGCGTGCAGCCGGAGGGCGCCGGGTGGTTCTATCCCGCGACCGTCCTGACGGGCGTGGGCCAGGGGCATCGGATTACCCACGAGGAGACCTTCGGCCCGGTGGTCGCGGTCACTCGCTTCGACGGCTCCGAGGACGAGGGGGTGCGCTTCGCCAACGACACGGTCTACGGGTTGGGAGCCAACGTTTGGACCGCCGATCCGGCCCGGGCTGCGCGGGTGGCGGCCCGGCTCCGCGCAGGGCAGGTGGGGGTGAACCGCTACCTCGGCGGCGCCGCGGGCTCCCCCTGGGTGGGGGCCCGGCAGTCAGGCCTCGGCCACCTCGGGGGCCCGGACGGTCATCGCCAGTTCACGGTTCCCAAGACCATCGCGATCGGGCGCTAGCTGGTCGGAGAGTGGACAGGACGTGCCCCTCAGGCGGCGAAGAGGGTGAGGCTGCCTGACCCGACGAGCTCGGCAAGCTCCTCCACCTGCCTCCGGTCGACCCTCAGCGCCTTCGCGACCGGCCATTTGACCGGGATCGAGAGGTTCTCGAAGCCTGGCGCCGACAGGAGGCGCCCGAGGTAGGCCGAGAAGACCGCGACCTGAACGTCCGCCGCGAGCGGCGTTTCCTGGGGCCAGTTGGCCATCGACTTGGCGGCGGACAGGACCGAGGGGGGCAGGGGCCACATTCTCGCGAGCAGGACGCACAGGGCCGGACCCACCCGGCGGACGAGCTCGCTCCGCAGGCGCTGAGAGAGGCGTCTTCCTTGCCGCGCCTCCACCCGCTGGACCAGCTGGAATCCCAGC
>CAZEFP010000448.1:0-3549 GCA_964511565.1 uncultured Planctomycetaceae bacterium | reverse complement strand
CGAGCCGCGAGCCGAGCGGAGCGCTCGAAGCCGAACCCAAAGGCAGGGAACTTCTCCAGGCGATCCGGCGCCGGCCCTCCCACGGGCGAGCTGGCTGCGCCGCCGACGATCAGGGCGCCAATGGTGAGCAGATGGAGCGCTCGCATGACGGAGTCATCGTCCCGCCGCGGCCCTCGGCTCCAGACCCGTCAACCGAAGCAGCGTGCGAGCATCGTCCTGAGCCGCCAAGTCCAGGTTCGGGACGCCCCGCCGCGCCCGCTGGCGACCGCCAGGGGCACCACCTCCCCCAGGGCCACCCGAGCTCCGGCGGGGTCTCCCCCCTCGCGCAGGAGCCTGGCCCGGAGGAAGGCGCTCTCGGGGGAGGCCCCGTGATTCCGCTCGAACCTCGCCACCCGCTCGGTGGCCCCCGCCGCGTCGCCGGCGCCCCGGGCGGCCTCGGCCGACCGGAGCATCGCGCCGCCGTAGGCGTACTCCTCATCCTCCCGCAAGACCGAGTCGAGGGCGTCCCGCGCCGCGGCGGGGTCCGCTCCAGCACGCAGCCGCGCCTCACCGAGCCGGTACCGCAGCTCCAGGGAGGAGGGGTCCCCCTCGACGGCGGCCTCGAGGAGCGGGAGCGCCCGACCCGCCTTCCCCTGGGAGAGGAGCAACGCCCCCAGCTTCCCCTTGTGGTGGGGCGTGTCCACGGCCCCGAGGGAGCGCTGCAGCCGCCGACGAGCGCCGGCATCCACGGCCTCCGCCCCGAGCTTGGCCGCGACGGCGGAGACCAGCAGCGCGGTGAACCAGAAGCCCAGGAAGGGGATCCGGAACAGCGCCCCGACGAGGGGGAGCTGCGCCAGGAACCCGGTCAGCACGAAGACGCAGACGAAGAAGATGAGGAGTCGGGCCATCCGGGTGGGAGGATAACGCGCACCGACCTTATCCTCCCATCCGTGGCTGACCGATCCCCCCATGGCATGCGACCGCGAACCGCCGCTCGGCTCGAGCTGGGCCGCGCCCTCGGCGGAGCGCTCCTCGCACCTATGCGCTACGCGGCGCACGTGCCGGGGCGCCGGCGCGTGCTCGCCGAGATCCGGAGGGACGTGGAGGAGGGATCGGGCGAGGTCAGCCCGCTCCCCCAGGTGGCCATCCCCACCGACCGTCCCCTGCGGATCCTCGTGGGGGCCGCGGAGGCCTCGGGCGAGATCCACGGGGCCAATCTGATCCGCGCCATCCGCGCGCGGGTCGAGGCCGCTGGCGCTCCCGAACCTGAGTTCGCCGCTCTGGGTGGCGAGCGGATCCGTGAGCTGGGCGTCCCGACGATCGCGGACCCCGTGGCGCGCGCCCACACCGGCTTCGACGGCGTCCTCAGCTCACTGCCCTACTACGTCGGTGTGATCGAGGACACGGCGCGCCACGCCCGAAACGTGCGCCCCGACCTCTTCATCCCGGTGGACTCGCCCGCGCTCAACGTTCCCCTCGCCCACGCGGTCCGGAGGTACGGAGTGAAGACCTGTCACCTCGTGGCGCCCCAGTACTGGGGCTGGGCACCCTGGCGGGTTCGCGGCTATCGCAAGGCCATGGACCTCTCCCTCACCATCCTCCCCCATGAGCCCTCGTGGTACTCGAGGCATGGGGTGCGCACCCAACACATCGGTCACCCGCTGCTGGATGACCTGGCGGGCGTCCCCGTGACCACCCCGGATGAGGGATCGCGGGTCCTGGCTCTGCTCCCGGGGAGCCGCCGCGGGGTGATCCAGCGCAACCTCCCCTGGATGCTCGAGGCGCTCGGGCCGCTCCGCGCTGCGGCCCCCGACGCGGAGGTGAGGATCCTCCAGTCCACCACCGAGCACGCCGCGCTGATCGAGGAGCTCTCCCGGGGCCATGAGGTGACGTTCTCCTGCGAGGAGCTGCACGGCGAGCTGGCCCGGGCCCGGGCTGCCTTCGCCGTCTCCGGGACGGTCCTCACGGACGTCCTCCACCACCGGCTCCCCACGGTGGTGCTCTACCGCTTCTCCAAGAAGCTCGAGTCGTTCCTCTACGACCACGTGCTCACCACGCCTTACTTCGCGTCCACCAACCTGCTCGCGGGGAGGGAGATCCTCCCCGAGCACGGCTTCCGCGGCGAGGGTCCCGTCGAGCTCGTGGGGGCCCAGGTCCGGGACGCGTTCCTGGACCCGACGACCCGGGCGCAGGCCGCCGAGGACCTCGAGGAGGCCGCCCGCCGCCTCGGTCCCCCCGGCGCCATCGACCGCGCCGCGGCCCACGCCCTCGCTCTCGCCACGGCCCCCCCGCGCCCCGGAGCCGCTCCCCGTGGTTGATCCCGAGCCCCCTTCCGTGCCGGGCCATGGGGCCGCCCCTGGGTCCCCCGAAGGCGCAGGTGCGGATTCTCCGAATTCGTTGAATGACCCCGAAGGCCCGGGGTACAGGCGCTCGACGATGCACTGCGAGGCCACACAGCTCATGACCGCCGCCCGCTCGGGCGACGAAGATGCCTTCGAGGCGCTGTTCCTGAAGGTCCGAGGGGTCGCCGTGCAGTCGGCGCGGTCCCTCGTCGGCTCCCACGCGGACGCCCTCGACATGACCCAGGAGGCCTTCATCAAGGCCTACAAGGCGCGGGACAAGTACGACCCCGGCCAGCCCTTCCTGCCCTGGTTCCATCGCATCCTCAGGAACACCTGCTTCAGCTTCCTGCGCAAGCGAGGCCGTGGGCGAAGCACCTCCCTGCACGCGGTCGACGCCGACGGCGAGAGCCACGCCCTGCAGCTGGAGGACGAGTCCGCCCCCCGACCGTCGGACCGCGTGCTCGCCGAGGAGCGCCGCGAGCAGTTCGAGGTCGCACTCGAGCGGCTCTCCGCGAGGGACCGAGAGATCCTCGTGCTCCGGCACTACCAGGAGCTCTCCTACCGGGAGATCTCCGAGGCCCTCGAGATCCCCGAGGGCACGGTGATGTCGCGTCTCTTCCACGCTCGAAAGCGACTGCGCGAGCACCTCGCGCCCCGCATCGAGGACCTGCTGAGTCAACCGAGCGATGGAGGGCGCTCGCCCCGCTGAGCCGAGTTCGGCACGGAGTCAAACCATCATGCTGGACCAGAGCCACCGCGAACCCGAAGAGCCGCCCCCGGGCGAGGACGAGCTCCTGGCCATGGCCTACGCCGACGGGGAGCTGGACCCCGACGAGGCCGCTGCCTTCGTGACCCGCCTGCGCGCGGAGCCGGAGCTCCTGCGCCTCGTGGCGGAGCACAGGGCGCTGGACGTGCTCGCCCGACAGGTGGGGCTCCCCGAGCCCGCCGAGATCGACTGGTCCAACCTCAGGGAGGACCGCACCTACCGGGGCACGACCCTGGCCGGCTGGGTCCTGGTCATCGCGTCCGCGGCCGTCGGTGCCGCCATGGCGAGCGGCGCGTTCCTGTTCGACGACACCGTCCCTGCCCCCGCTCGCATCCTCGCCGGGGCCTCGGTGCTCGGCCTCGCCCTGCTGTTCAGCTCGGTGCTGCGCCGTCGCCTCCGCGCCATTCCCCTCGACCCCTATCGCCACCTCCAGCGCTGACATGTTGATCCTGACCACCAGCG
>CAZEFP010000447.1:0-3559 GCA_964511565.1 uncultured Planctomycetaceae bacterium | reverse complement strand
TCCAGTCGCGGACCGAGAGGCTCCCGGACACCCGGAAGCGGCCCTCGCCCACGCCAACGATCTCCGGCGCCTTCTCCTCGCCCTCGACCCGCAGCTCGCCGACGAGCTCTTCGAAGACGTCCTCCAGGGTCACCACGCCCGCGGTGCCCCCCCACTCGTCGATCACGACCGCCTCGGAGACGCGGTCCAGGTGGAAGGCGTTCAAGAGGGAGCCGAGCCGCGCGACCTCCGGGACGAGCTTGACCGGCATCACCAGCTCCTCGGGGTCGCGCCCCGGGGCCAGCAAGAGGTCGCGGACGCCGATGCCCCCGGCCACGTGGTCCGCGCCATCCCGGATCGCGAGCACCCAGGTCATGCGGCCCCGACGGGCCTCGTCGAGGACCCGCTGGCGCTCGGCGACGAGGTCCTCCTCCCCGAGATCGAACATGACGAGGTCCACCCGCGGGGTCATGGCCTCGCGCACGCGGAGCCGCTCCAGCTCGACGATCTCGCCCAGGAGGTTCGCCTCCTTCGCCGCGAGCACCCCCTCGCTCCGGCTGCGCTCCAGGACCTCGGCCAGGGCCTCCGGGGTGACGCCTTTCTCCGTGCGCTCATCCTCACCGATGAGGCGGCGTGAGAACTCGAGGGCGCCGCTGACCAGCTGCCGAGCGGGCCCGAGGGTGCGAACGGCGACGGTCACCGGCGCCGAGGTCAGGCGCGCCACCGTCCGCGGAGCACGGAGGGCGAGGGCCTTCGGGAGGATCTCCCCGGTGATCAGGAGGACCACGAGGGCGCCGAAGCCGCCCGCGAAGGACGCCTCGTCCCCCGAGAGCCCGCCGGAGGTCTCCAGGAGCTGGCCGAGGGCCGAAGGGGCCACCGCGAAGAACGCGAGGTTCACGATCAAGTTGCCGAGCAGGATCGTGACCAGGAGGGAGCGAGGGTCCTCGAGCAATCGGCGCACGCGCGGAGACGCGAGCGCCCGCTCTCCCTCGTCGAGCTTGAACAGCGCCGTCTCCGAGCTGCTGAGCGTCCCGGAGACCAGGACCAGGAGCATGATCGAGACCCAGATCACGCCCGCGGCTCCCCCGCTCGCTCAAGCGGTAGCTGGATGGCGACGCGGAATCCCTCGCCCTCGACGCTGGAGACGAGCACGCGGCCACCGTGGGCCGCGATCACGTTGTGGACCATGGCGAGCCCGAGGCCCGTGCCCTTGCCCTGCTCCTTGGTGGTGAAGAACGGGTCTGCGGCCCGCTCGAGGACCCCCGCCGACACGCCGGGTCCGTCGTCCTCGAAGACGACCTCCAGGGCCCCGTCCTCGGTGCGGCCGAGCCCGAGGCGGATACGCCCGCGCTCCTCGGAGATCCGGCCGCTCGCCCGGCCCTCCTCGATGGCGTCCAGGGAGTTCACCAGGAGGTTCAGGAAGGCCTGTCCGAGCTCGTTGGCCGCCCCCTCCACCGGGGGCAGCTCCCTCATGCGGTTCAAGGACGAGGGGAGGAATGGATCGAGGACCTCCGGTGCGCCGTCCCCGTGCAGGTGAAGCTCCAGCCCCACGCCGAGCCCCTCGGCTCGGTGCCGGATGAGACCCAGTGCGTCGGAGAGCGGACGCTCGAGCCCCACCTCCCCGAGCGTGGCCTCCCGGGGCGAGAGGCGAAGGAGGCGCCCCACGGTCTCGCCCATCCGGTGCAGGCCGCCGCTCACGAGCTGGAGGTACTCCAGCCGACGCTCCTCCGGGAGGTCCTCCCGCTTGAGGGCCTCCACGGCGTTCGCGAGGCCCCCGAGGGGGTTGTTCAGCTCGTGGGCGATCCCGGCCGCGAGCTCGCCCGTCGCCGCGAGCCGACGCTGGGTCATCGCCGCCGCCTCGGCGCTCCGGACTCGATCCGTGGCCTCCTGCACGGCCACCTCCAGGTCCCGGTTGTACCGCTCGAGGCGAGCCGCCATCGCGTTGAAGGTCCGGACGAGCCCGCCGAGCTCATCCTCCTGGCCCCCCCTCTCCCTCGCGCGGGCGGAGAGGTCCCCCGCCTCCAGCCTCCCGGCCGCTCGGGCGAGCCCCGCCACCGGGTCCAGGACCGTACGCCGGATCAGCACGAGGGTGATCAAGGTCACCCCGGCGAGGACCAGCAGGAAGACCGGCAGGAGCTTGCGGGTCCTCGACGCTGCGAACTCGATCGGCGCTCCCCGGAACCAGGCCGCCCCCCACGCGGTACCGGCCGTGGTCAGCACGGGAGCCGCGGCCCCGAAGCTGTTCCTCACCAGCGCTCGGTTCTCGATCGCGAGGGCCATCATCGCCAGCGCCTCGTCCTCCTCGAAGTCCACGGGGCGATGCGCCCGCCCGAGGGGGTTCAGGTAGACGCCCGCCACGTCGAACGTCCCGTCAGGTCGCTGCTCGGGCGCCTGCGCCACGATGACGTCGTCGAAGTAGCGCCAGCCGCTCCAGTCGAGCACCTCCGCGGGACGCAGCCGTCCGAGCCCGTCCACCACCTCATCGAGGTGGTCGCTGAGCTGGAGCGAGTAGTCGTATTCAATCGCCTCGCGGTCAAGGCTGGCGGCGCGCTCGTTGATGATCGCCAGGACAGCGAAGGAGAGCACGTTGGCGGCGATGACCGCCGCGGCGATCGGGCCGCGGATCGAGCGGCGCCAGGGCAGGCTCTTGCCCGCCCCCCCCTCCGCGTGAGCGGGACCGGCGAGGGGTTCTGGTCTTCGATCTGGATCCAACGTGTTCCTGGCCTGCGATCAGCGGGTCAGCCCTGGCCCCCGATAGTACTCATCATCTTCGTGAGGGGCAGGATGAGCGCGACCACGAGGCCGCCGATCAGGACCGCCATCAGGACGAGGATCGCGGGCTCGAGGACCTTGAAGAGCGCGGCCAGCTTCCTGTCCACCTGATCGTCGTAGGCGTCCGCGACCTTGAGGAGCATCGAGTCCAGCTCTCCGGTCTCCTCCCCCACGTCCACCATGTTGGTGACCACGTCATCGAAGAGGCCGGTCTCGCCCATCGGGCGCGCGATGCCCTCGCCCTCTCGCACGGTCCGCCGGATGTCCTCGACGGCGTCCACGAGGACCTCGTTCCCGCTGGCGTCGCGGACGATCCCGAGGGCGTCGAGGTGGGGCACGCCCGCCTGGACCAGGGTGCCGAACGTCCGGGCGAACATGGCCGTCATGGAGCGGTTGAGCACGGTCCCGAGGAACGGCACCTTGAGCAGCACGGCGTGCCATCCGCGGCGATACCCACGGTTGCGCCCCACGGCGACCTTGTGGCCGATGGAGGCGAGGATCGGAACGCCGAAGACCACGTACCAGTACGAGGTCATGAACCCGCTGATCCCCAGGAGGATCCGCGTCGGCTCGGGGAGGTCCACGTCGAAGCTGGTGAAGATCTCGTCGAAGGTGGGGATCACGAAGATGATCACCGCCGAGACCACCGCGATCGACACGAGGATCAGGATCGTCGGGTAGATGACCGCCTGCTTGATCTTCGACCGGATGTCCGCGGCCTTCTCCCGGAACTCCGCCAGGCGATCGAGTACCCGGTCCAGCACACCGCCGACCTCCCCGGCGCGCACCATCGAGGAGGAGAGCGTGT
>CAZEFP010000446.1:0-3568 GCA_964511565.1 uncultured Planctomycetaceae bacterium | reverse complement strand
CGCGCTTTAGCCTACGGAATAGTAATTCGACTCTTCGCACCCTCTTTCGTGCGCAGATTTGCCTTAAAACGGGTACCAGCGACGCGTTCGACCTGCTCGCCCAGCTGAAGATCGATATGCCGGTGCTCAGTGCGTACCCAACCCACCCCCGTGACCAACGTGCCTTCAATTAGCACCCCGCCTACACGCCTTGGCATACCTCAAGCTTCTGGTTCCTGAAACGGAATCTCTCCCCCTTCCCAACAGTGAGCTGCAAGGAGGACACACCATCCCTTGTGGTTAAGGCGATTGCAGCTGGTGCCGAGGACATCTTGAACAAGCCGTTCTTGTCTGAGAAGTGCGAGCTGATCTGGCAGCATACCGTCCGCCGTCGCGCCGCTCAGCGCGCCGAGTCGACCCCGCCCCAGGCAGCGGCGCCCGGCCCCGCTCCCGCCCAGGCAGAGGTGCGGGTCCAGCCCTCGCCCGAGCGTCGGCCGCCGTCCGCCCGCGATCGGCGCGCCGCGGGATCGACGGCTCGGGTTCAGACGAACAGCACCGCCGACCGCTGGACGGGGCTCCTCCAGGAGATCGGGCGCAGCTCGCGGGACCTCGCGGGCCTGCTCTCGAGGAAGGGTGAGCTCGTCCGCGAGAGCAACAACGTGGCCCCGCTGAAGGTCCGCGGCCTCACCGAGCCGGAGCTCGCCTTCATCGAGCGGCCGGACTCGCGGGCGTCCATCGAGGCGGCCTTCCGGGCGGTGTCCGGGGAAGAGGTCGCGCTCAAGCTCGAGATCCACCGCGGGGGGGGCAGCGCCGATGGCTTCACGCAGGAGATCACGGAGCTCTTCGGCGGCAGGGTCGAGGACTGACGGAGCACCGCCCCGTCCGTCCGCACCCGCACCATCCAAGTCACTCGCCAAGAGTCCCAAGACCAACAGACCTCAGACCAAGGGGACCCCCGCGTCCCGTGGAGATCGACCATGACCGGAGCCTTCGGAGATATGGGCAACCTGCTGTCCCAGGCGCAGGAGATGGACCGGAGAGTCCGCGAGGCCCTCGAGGAGCTCGGCGAGGCCCGTATCGAGGGCTCCGCGGGCGGCGGCGTCGTCGGGGCCACCGTGGACGGGCTCGGCCAGGTCCTCGGGGTCAAGATCACGGAGGAGGCGGCGCGGGCCTCGGACCCGTCCGGGCTCGAAGAGCTCATCCTCGCGGCCACCAGCGACGCGCAGGCGCGCGCCAAGCGTCAGCGGATCGAGCGGCTGACGCAGGTCACCGGTGGCGTGCAGCTGCCGTGGTTCTCCTGAGGCGCGAGGCGCTCGTCGCACCCAAGCACCATGGCTTACCCCGCTCCCGTCGAGTCGCTGGTCCGCGCCTTCGAAGCTCTCCCCGGCGTGGGGCGCGTGAGCGCCGAGCGCCTGACCTTCCACGTGCTCCGCGACGCTGCGGCGGGCCGCGGCCTCCGCGACGGCCTCGCCGTCGCCCTGGAGAACGCGCGCCGTTGCTCGGAGTGCGGGAACGTCTGCGAGGGCAAGACCTGTGAGGTCTGCTCCGACCCCGAGCGGGACGCCTCGACCCTGGCGGTCGTCGAGGAGCCGCGCCACGTGGAGGCGCTGGAGCGCGCGGGGGTCTTCAAGGGGCGCTATCACGTGCTGATGGGGGCCCTGAACCCCGCCGACGGCACCGAGGAGCGACACCTGGCGGTCAAGGGCCTCATCGGCCGCGTGCAGGCCGGGGGCGTCCAGGAGGTGATCCTCGCCACCGACCCGGACAAGGAGGGGGAGGCCACAGCGCTCCTGGTCCTCGACGCCCTGGAGTCCGCGGGGATCGAGGGGCTGACCGTCAGCCGCCTGGCCAGGGGGCTGCCGGCGGGCAGCGCCATCGAGTACCTCCACAAGGGGGTCCTGGAGGACGCCCTGGAGGACCGCCGGGCGATCCGGCGGCGGCAGAGCTGAGGGGCGAGCCCGGGCTACGGGAATCGGGGGGATCGGCCGATAGACCCCCCGATGGCCAAGCTCGGACTCAATCACGGACTGCACCAGCGTCAGGACATGGTCCTGGCGCCGCGCATGCTCCAGGCCATCGAGGTGCTGGCCCTGCCGGGGGCGGACCTGGAGGGCTGGCTCATGGAGCAGGCCGAGGGGAACGAGGCCCTCGTGGTGGAGACGCCGCGGCCGGAGCTTTCCCCCGAGCGAGGGGGGGAGGAGCCGTCTCGCTCGCGCGCGGCCGCCATGCGGGCCAGCGACGATCATCACGCCCTCCTCGAGGCCCAGCCGGACCGTTGCCTCTCCCTCTCGGACACCCTCGAGGAGCAGCTGGCGACGCGGGAGCTGGGGGAGGACGTCCTGGGCTGGGTCCACTTCCTGGTGGATTGCCTCGACCCCGCTGGCCTCCTCACCAGCTCGGACGAGGAACTCATGGACCTCGCCGTGGCCGCGGAGGTCGCCCTCGCGGGGACGGAGTCGGGCTGGGCCCTGCTCGGTCAGGCGATCGGGGAGCTCCAGCAGCTCGAGCCCGCAGGCATCGGGGCCCGCTCCTCCGTCGAGGCGCTGCTCCTCCAGCTCGACCCCGCCGACCAGGACTACGCGCTCCTCTGCTCGCTGCTCGAGGACTTCCTCTTCGAGCTGTCCCGCAATCGCCGGCCGTCGGTCGCGGCCAAGCTGGGGCTCGAGCTCGGCGAGCTCGACCGGCTCCTCGGGGTGCTCGGGCAACTCGAGACTCGTCCGGCCGCACACCTCACCGTGGACGCGGCTCCCATCATCCAGCCCGACGTCATGGTCCACTGGGACGGTGACCGCGTGAGCGTGGAGCTCGTACGGGGCCTGCTGCCGTCCGTGACCATCGACCCCATGGCGGAGGAACTGCTCGGGAGCGGCTGCCTGGAGCCTGACACCCGCGGCTACCTGCGTGGGAAGGTGGACCGGGCGCGCTCGGTGGCGGAGGCGGTGGAGATGCGGGGCGTGACGCTGCTCCGCGTGGCCGAGGGGGTCATTCGCCGGCAGCCCCGCTTCATGAGCGAGGGCCTCTCGGGTCTACGCCCCCTGTCGATGACAGAGCTCGCCGCCGAGCTCGAGCTCGCGCCCAGCACCATCAGCCGCGCGGTGGCCGGCAAGTCCCTCCAGACGCCCTTCGGCATCCTCCCGCTGCGGCAGTTCTTCCAGAGCTCCACCTCCTCTTCGGGGGAGGGCGGCGCCGCCGCCACCGAGGCGGTCCGGATCCGGGTCAAGCACCTGGTCGAGGGGGAGGACCCGTCGGCGCCCCTCTCCGACGAGGCGATCGTCGAGGCCCTCGGCGAGGCCGGGCTCGCGGTCGCACGGCGAACGGTGGCCAAGTACCGCAAGGAACTCGGGATCCCGAGCTCCTATCAGCGCAAGCGCCACGCCTGAGCGGCTATCCTCCCGGCGCCATGGCGCTGAGGAACGTCCGCATCGAGGTCGCGTATGACGGCTCACTCTTCTACGGGTGGCAGCGGCAGGACGGCTTCGACAGCGTCCAGGCCTCCATCGAGGACGGCCTCGCGGACCTCCTGGGGACCATCGTGACGATCCATGGGGCGGGGCGCACCGACACCGGCGTCCACGCGCTGCGGCAGGTG
>CAZEFP010000445.1:0-3570 GCA_964511565.1 uncultured Planctomycetaceae bacterium | reverse complement strand
TCTCCTTGTCGTGCTCGAAGAGGCACTGGCCGTGGAGCTCGCGGTCCGACCGGGAGTGGGCGTCGCTCCCCGGCGAGAGGAGGTCCGTGGACACGTCGCCCACCGCGGTGACGAAGGTGACGACCTGGATCGTCTCGTCCACCTCGGGGAGCGAGGTGAAGAACTCGGCCTGGACGTAGCTCTCGAGGATCTCGGTGGCGAGGGCGTGGCCCGCCCCGTGGGCGGCTGCGAGCCGGTCGGTATCCGCCTCGTAGAGGAAGACCTGGGTCTTGAGGACGTCCGCCGCCTGGCGCGCGATCCCGCCGTCCTCGCCGAGGGCGAGGTCCAGCAGAACCTCCACCGAGGGACCTCCCTTCATGTGCGAGAGCAGCTCGAGCGCGAACTCCGGGGAGATCTCCGCGACGGCCGCCTCACCCACCGCGATCCGCTTGAGGAAGCGGGCCTTCGCGCCCGCTGCGCTGGTCGTCCCGGGGAGCGTGTTGTAGATGAAGAACTGGAGCGAGGCCTCGCGGTGCTCGTTCCCGGCGTCCTCGATCTGGGCGATGAGCGCCTCGACCAGCTCGGCGTCCTCGATGGGCTTGGGGTGGAGGCCCTGGCCCTTGCGGGCCTCGATCTGCTCGAGGTAGTCGGTGTACACGCTCATGGTCATCGTCGTTGCAGGGGCCCAGAAGGCCCGGTGGCGGCCGGGAGGGACGCCGTGAGATCTTGTTCCTGGAGGGACCGGCGGGCACGGGGCGCCCACGTCCTCGCAGGCGGCCCTGGCCCCGCTCTGGACGCGGAGGAGCGGTCCGTCGGGTCCGGTCTTCCACCCTCGCTGCGCCCCGGGGGCACCACAAGGGCGGTGGTTGAGGACAAGAGGGTACGGAGGGCAAGCCCCCCAGAGGCAGCGTGGGGCCGGAGAATTCCGCCACCGGAGCCCACCGGGCAGCACGAAGGGAGGGGAAGCGAGCCCCCAGGGGCCCTGGCCCCCGCGTGCGCCCGCGAACAAGCGCCGGGTCCAAGTGAATATCCTCGCCCCCCCGCCGAAAGGCACGAGTCCGGCCTCCTCGGGCCCTATCCTGACGTCTAGATTCCGCTCGGACCCTCTCTGCCTGGAAGCTCCCAACCTCCACACCTCGCCACCCATGCTCCTCTCGCTTGCACTCGCCACGACCCTCTCGCCCCTCACGCCGCAGGAGGCCCCCGGGCTCCACCCCGACTCCGCGGAGTTCGTCCTCAGCGTGCCGGACCTCCAGGGGACCATGAGCAGCTACGGCAAGACCGCCATGGCGAAGATGATGGCGGACGCGGACCTCCAGAAGGCCATCGGCGAGGTCATGGGGAGCGGCCCCGTGGACCCGGTGGAGCTCCTGGTCCAGCAGCTGCGCGGCATGGGGAACGACCTCCCGCCGATCCTCGACCTGCACCAGGGGGTTCGGTCCCTCTCCATCTCCCTGGACTTCCTGGGTGACGCGGACCTCATGTCCGCGATCTTCACCCTCGGCTTCCCCACGGAGGAGCCCCAGCTGGCCATCCGCTGGGTGGTGGACTTCGTGGATGAGGCCTCGTGCGCCGCCTGGGTCAAGGTCCTCATGGACTACACAGCGGCAAACTCCGCGGGCCTCCCGGAGAGCATGAAGCCCAAGCTCTCCACGCGCGCCCTCACGCTCCAAGGCGACGGGGGCTCCTTCGGGGCCGCCAGCGCCACGATCAACGGCATGGTCGGCATGGACGGCTCGCTCCCCCAGTACATCGTGCAAGGGGGCACGCGCGCCGTGCTGATCGCCGGCATCGAAGACATCGACGCCGAGCTCCAGCGCATGAGCGGCGTGGCGCTCGGGGCGGTCAGCGACCAGATCACCGCCGGTCGGGCCAAGCTCGGAGAGAGCGCTGGCGTGAAGATGATCGAGGCCTACGTCTCCCCGTACGCGGGGATCAACTCCTTGATGGAGTCCATGGACGGCGGCGGGGGGCTGATGGAGACGCTGCTCCTCGGCCCCATGGGCTCGATGCTCGAGCTCATGATGGGCGCCCCGGCCTCCGCCATGATTCGAGGCGGCCACTGGGACGTGAGCATCCTCGAGGGCGGCCGATTCTCGACCCGCGGGTGGGTCCCCGGCGAGTCTCCCAGCCCCGGCCTCGACATGATCGGCGGCTCCCCCATCCAGGCCTCCAGCCTCGGCCTCGCCCACCCCGACGCCCTGGTCACCGCGGTCGCCAGCTTCAACCCCGCCATGCTCCTCGACATGGTGACCGAGGCCGCCCCTGACCCGGAGTCCGTGGAGGCGATGATGTCCCAGCTGGAGCAGCAGTTCGGCTTCCGCGTGGACCGAGACGTGATCGCGCCCCTCGGCGACTCGATCTCCTACAGCCTGCCGAAGCTCCGCTCCCTGCTCTCGGCGCCGAACCTGATGGCCGTCGCCGCGCTCGAGGACCGCGAGACCTTCACCCGCGGGATGGACGGCCTCGTGGGCATGATCAAGGAGCTGGGCGAGATCGAGGGCCAGCGCACCGACTACCGTGGGGCCACGCTCTACAGCTGGTCCCTGGCCGACGCGGGCGGCGATGGCGGCATGGGGGCCGGCGGCCTCATGGGCGGCCTCCCCATCGACCCCTCGACGTTCTTCCGCCCCACCATCACGGTGATGGACGACCGCGTGCTGCTCTCCACTTTGCCCACCCACGCCAAGCGCGAGGTCCGCCGGGTCGCCAAGCTCCTCAAGGCGGGCGAGGAGGCGACCCTGCATGCGGGCCTGGTGGAGACCGGGATCGCGGACGGCGCCTCGATGGTCAACTTCGCCGACTGGCCGCTCTTCATGGGGAACCTCTACACCCAGCTGAAGGCCCTCGCCCCGATGCTCGGCGGCCTGGCCGGAGGCGGCGGCGAGATGGACCTCCCCTTCCAGCTGGAGGCGCTCCCGGACATGACCGTCCTCACCCGCCACTTCCGACCCAGCGCTCGCTACTCCACGGCCCTCGAGGGCGGCCGGATGGACGTCACCGAGTCCTCCATCGGCCCCGAGGTCTCCATGCTCATGGGCGTTGCTGTCGTCGGCGGCGCCAGCGTGTTCGGAGCCTCTGCCGCCTTCGACGGGGCGGGAGACGAATGGGACGACGGGGGGATGTTCATCGAGCCCGCACCTGAGCCGGAATTCGAGCAGCGCGTTGATACTGGCCCGGCGGGACAGACCCAGTCCAGCCTCACGGTCCTCTCCATGGGCATCCAGATGTTCCAGGTCCAGAACGACGGGAAGGCCCCCGCCAGCCTCGCCGAACTGCAAGGAGACGGCCCTTCGGCGCAGGGGACGGTCAAGGAGCTCCCCAGCGACGGTTGGGGCCGTGGGTTCAAGTACTCGAACGAAGGCGGGAAGGTCAGAATCTGGTCCATCGGTGCCAACGGGATCGACGAGAACGGCGAAGGCGACGACCTCCTCCTCGAGCTGTGAGCCCGTGGGCCAGGCCGCCCGCCGGCGGCCTGGCTCTCCCCGCGCCGTGGTCACGAAGGGGGCGCGGCCCGCTCCCCTCCGGGGACCACTGAGGTCCCACCATCGACCCTGAAGAGCACCCGACCCGCCCCCCCCAACTCCCCAC
>CAZEFP010000444.1:0-3590 GCA_964511565.1 uncultured Planctomycetaceae bacterium | reverse complement strand
CTCGCCACGTCCGACTCCCCCGAGTACGCCGTGCTCGACCTCCGCATGCCCGGCAAGGGCGGCCTCGAGGTCCTGAAGGCGCTGAACGGGATCGACGGCGGCACCCGCGCCATCATCCTCACCGGCTATGGCGCCATCGCCACGGCCGTGGAGGCCGTGAGGCTCGGGGCCGTGAACTTCATCCCGAAGCCCGCCGACGCGGACGACGTGGTGGCGGCCTTCGAGAAGTACGAGCGCGGTGACACGGCCGACGGCCCCGCCGTGACCTCCTCTTACCGGGCTCCTTCCCTGGCACGGATGGAGTGGGAGCACATCCAGCGGGTCCTCTCCGACTGTGGCGGCAACATCTCCGAGTCCGCGCGTCGCCTGGGGATCCACCGCCGCTCCCTGCAGCGCAAGCTCCAGCGGAACGCGCCCCAGGAGCGCGGCAAGTCCTGAGCGGCGCTTGACCCCCCCCGCGAGACGGTCGCCCGCCGGCCTGTCTCACGACGAAGCAGATCGGGGCGCGGAGTTTTCGAACTCCGCGCCCCGATCGCTGCGTTGGGGCCCGTGGGCGTGGCGGGCCGCGCCGACCAGGAGCGACGGGTCGCAGCCGCCGGAGCCTGGGCCGTCGAGGGGCGGCGACCGACCCGCGGGCCGCGCCGTGCTCCACGGGGTCGAGGGGGCGCCGAAGGCAGCCGGTGGTCGGCGCCCTGGGCGGGGCCATCTTGCGACTCGTTCTCAACTGGCCCCCGGGCGGGGGATCCGGGGATGCGATCTGTCGCCGCGCGACCATTCCTCCCCCTCGTAGTTTCCTGCGATTGCGAGGCGTTCGGAGATTCCAGACGGGGTCCCAGGTCACTATTCTGTTCGCGACTGAACAGCGTTCTCCTCCCGTCACCGCGCGGAGGAGGCCGTCCTTCAGCCCAGCGCGCGGGCTGCTCCCGTGCGCACAACCGCCACCCAAAAACCTGTCGCGACGGGCCACGGCCACCACCGTCCAACGTCCCCGGCAGACTGCGCTTGCGCACCATGACGACCTTCCACTTCCCGCGCTGGACCAACCACTTCAAGCTCCTGATCCCCGCGGGCGCCCTCGGCGGGGCGCTCTACGCGATCGTGTTTGTTTGGATCGGCTTCTCTCCGAAGACCCTCGCGGTCGGCTACGCGCCGGAGCAACCGATTCCTTACAGCCACGCCCTGCACGCAGGGGAGCTCGGCATCGACTGCCGGTACTGCCACAACACGGTGGAGGACGCGGCCCACGCTGCGATTCCGCCCACGGCGACCTGCATGAACTGCCACACGAACATCAGGCCCGACAGCCCGAAGCTCGCCGCGCTCCGGGAGTCCTGGAAGTCGGGTGACCCCGTCGAGTGGGTCCGCGTGCACGACATCGCGGACTACGCGTACTTCAACCACTCGGCCCACGTGCGCCGCGGCGTGTCCTGCGTCTCCTGCCACGGTCGCGTGGACCAGATGGAGGTCGTGAGCCAGCAGGAGCCCCTGTCCATGGGGTGGTGCCTCGAGTGCCACCGCAACCCGGAGCCGCACCTGCGGCCCCTGGATCAGGTCACCAATCTCGGCTGGGAGCCCCCGGCCGAGGGCGTCGACCCCTCGACCCTCTTCTACACCCCGGAAGAGATTCACCCCCGCGAGACCTGCAGCACCTGTCACCGCTGATTCGCGATCTCCGCTCCGGTGCTGCGAAGGCCCGGGGCTCGTCTCTTCCCGTCCCACACCGCCATTTCCGGCACTCGCCCCGAACGGGGCGCCAACCCCAACATCCTCGCGCGAGGCCCAGAAGCTGAGCGCGCCAAGATGAGCGACATCCTCGACGATCCGAACGCCGAGTCGAAGCCTGCAGTCTGGCAGTCACTTCGAGAGTTCGATGGGTCCCTCGACCGTGCCGCCGCCGACTCCGACTCCTCCAAGGACGTCGCGAACTTCGTCGGCCGTGAGTTCCCGACCGACGACTTCGATCAGCTGAACGAAGTTGACCGGCGCCGCTTCTTCCAGATCCTCGGAGCCTCTGCGGCCCTCGCGGGCGCCTCGAGCTGCCGCTGGGAGAAGGAGGAGATCCTCCCGTACGCGGTGCGCCCCGAGGAGACGATCCCCGGCAAGCCCAAGCACTACGCGTCAGTCCTGGACCTCGCTGGCGCCGCGCGCCCGGTGACGGTCACCAGCTACGACGGTCGACCGGTCAAGGTCGAGCCGAACACGCTGGTGGGGCAGGGCACGGACGTCTACAGCCAGGCCGAGGTCCTCGGGTTCTATGACCCCGACCGCAGCCAGGGTGTCCTCAAGCGCAACGAGGAGGGCCTCTACAACGGGGCGTCCTACGGCGACGCGCTCGAGGCCCTGAAGGAAGCGGCCGCGGCCGGTGGCATGGCGGTCCTCGCCTCGACCCACAGCTCGCCGACCCTGGCGCGGCTCGGCGGCGAACTCGCCGCCAGCGGTGCGGACTGGGTCTGGTGGTCGCCGGTGGGCCGGGACAGCGAGCTCGCGGGGGCCCAGATGGCCTTCGGCAAGCCGGTCCGGACCCACTACGACCTCTCCAAGGCCGACGTGGTGGTCAGCCTCGACGGGGACTTCCTCAACGGCCACCCCGACTCCGTCCGGATGTCCGCGGACTTCGCGGCCCGTCGTGAGCCGGAGCTCGGGGACATGTCCCGCCTCTACGCCATCGAGAGCCGCTTCTCCACCACGGGCGTGGTCTCCGACCACCGCCTCCCGGTGAAGAGCTCCGACGCGGGCGCGATCCTGCAGCTGATCGAGGCCGGCCTCGGCATGGGCACCCCCGGCGCCCGCGCCGCGGCGCTCGGCAAGAACGAGAAGGTCGCGGCCTTCGTCAAGGCGGTGGCCGACGACATGAAGGGCGCCAAGGGGCGCTGCGTGATCATCCCCGGCGTCAACCAGCCGGCCGAGGTCCACGCCCACGCCCACGCGGTGAACGCCGCCATGGGCGCGGTGGGCACCACGGTGAGCTACACCGACGAGCCCGCCGCGGGCGCCACCGACGCGGGACTCGCCGCCCTGGTCGCGTCGATGCGCTCGGGCGAGGTCAAGTCACTGCTCGTGATCGGCGGGAACCCCGCCTACGACGCCCCGGCGGACCTGGACTTCGCGGGCGCCGCGGAGAACGTGATGGTCTTCCACCACGGGCTCTACCGTGACGAGACCGCGGCCATGTCCGACTGGCACATGCCGGCCGCGCACTGGCTCGAGTCCTGGGGCGACGCGCGCTCCTGGGACGGCTCGGCCCACATCGCCCAGCCGCTGATCAAGCCGATCGCTGGCGGCATGAGCGCCATCGAGCTGTGCGCCGCGCTGCTCGGCCGCGAGGGCGACGCCCGCGCCGAGGTGCGCGCCACCTTCGACGCCATGGGGCTGGCCGGCAGCGGCGAGGCCCGCTTCCGCCAGGCGATCCACGACGGCGTCGTGGACGGCACCCGGATGGCGGCGCTCGACCTCACGGTCGGCTCCCTCCCGGCGATCGCCGAGGGCAGCGACGGGACGGAGATCACCTTCTTCCCATGCCCGAAGGTGTTCGACGGCCGCTTCGCCAACAACGGCTGGCTGCAGGAGCTCCCGGACTTCACCACGAAGAT
>CAZEFP010000443.1:0-3599 GCA_964511565.1 uncultured Planctomycetaceae bacterium | reverse complement strand
GCCGAGGCAGACGTCCCCCGGCTGCAGGGAGACCACCCCCTCGGCGCCGACGACCTTCGAGGCGAGGATCTTCTCCCCCATGGTCATGGGCCGGGCGGCCGTCGCCGGCACCGGGACCTCCACCTCGCCGGCCGCATACTTCTTGGCGAAGGGGAAGAGCCCGCCGGACTCCAGCATGACGCGGGTGATCGGGTCGTACTCGCCCGTGAGATTCTCCAACGGCACGTCCTCGCCCGCCTGCAGGCGCTCGAGGACGTCGTACCCCGCCATCAGCTGGCCGAGGTTGAGGTTGTTGCGCTCGTGGATGGGCGCGAAGGAGTGCGCGATCACGAGCCCGATCCCCGACCACTTCTCGCACTGCGGAGCGGTCTCCCGGGAGGAGCCGGTGCCCTTGCGCTTGCCGCTGACGATCACCTCGAACCCGCCGTCCATCAGGGCCCGCGTGCCGAAGACACGCTCCCCCTCCTCGTCGAGCAGCCCCGCATAGGCGTCGAGGGCGATGTCCTCGGGCCGGTGCCGGAAGCAGACCCAGGCTGGGGTCATGGTGTCCGTGTTGATGTCGTCGAGCAGATCCGCGGGATCCACGTCCCTCATGGACAGGTCGACCTCTCCGCGCAGCTGCCGGCGGATGAGCTCGAGGTCCTTGGTCAGGAAGAGCACGCGCTTGCCGGGCGAGAGGCGCACGACGCGCTCGCCAGCCTCGTTCTCGTGGATCAGCTTGTTCATTTCAGGGTCGTCCTCGCCTCGCGGCCCGTCCCGCAACAGCGGGCCAGGGCACGAGGGCATTGCCGCGTGGGTGCGCGGCGGGTGCAGGGGCAGGGGGTCAGCTAGCCGGGTTCTCGACGAGGATCGCGATCCCCTGGCCGCCGCCGATGCAGGCGGAGGCCACGCCGAACTTCTTGCCCGAGCGGCGGAGCTGATAGAGGAGCGTGAGCACGAGGCGCGTCCCCGTGGCACCGAGCGGGTGCCCGAGGCTGATCGCGCCGCCATTCACGTTGCACCGGTCGCGGTCGAGCTCGAGCTCCTTCTCGCAGCCCAGGTACTGGGCGCTGAAGGCCTCGTTGATCTCGAAGTAGTCGATGTCCCCCGCGGTCATGCCCGCCTCGTCGAGGAGGACCTTGATGGCCGGCACCGGGCCGATCCCCATCTCCTTGGGGTCCACACCGACGCACGAGTATCCGCGCACGATGCCCATGACATCGAGGCCGTCCGCCTGGGCCCGGTCAGCGGTGGTGCACACCACCATGGCGGCGCCGTCCACGATGCCGCTGGCGTTGCCCGCGGTCACCGTGCCTTCCTTGCCGAAGGCCGCGCGCAGCTTCGC
Source organism: uncultured Planctomycetaceae bacterium (assembly GCA_964511565.1). GTDB lineage: Bacteria > Planctomycetota > UBA1135 > UBA1135 > Saltatorellus. The sequence continues at coordinate 2,275 of CAZEFP010000443.1, read as the reverse complement.
GAGGCCCTCGATGGTCGAGTCCGGCTTGATGTGATCGTCGGTGTCGACGGTGATGTCGCCCCGACGGTTGGGGATGATCACGGGGGCGATCTCCTCGGCGAAGCGACCGGCGGCCACGGCCTCGGCGCCGAGCTTGTGGCTCCGCAGGGCGTACTCGTCCTGCTCCTCGCGGGAGATCTCGAGCCGGCGGGCGATGGCCTCCGCCGTCTGCGCCATGTACGTGTCGCCGTAGGGGTCGTAGAGGCTCGCGAAGAGCAGATCCTCAAGGTTCGGCTGGACGCCGAACTTGAAGCCGTCCCGTGCCCCGTGGAGCACGTAGGGCGCCTGGCTCATGTTCTCCATGCCGCCCGCGAGGACCGTCTTCGCCTCACCGAGCTTGATCAGCTGGGCGGCGCTCACGATCGACTGGATGCCCGAGCCGCAGAGGCGGTTGACCGTCAGGGCAGGCACGGTCTGGGGCAGGCCCGCCTTGAGCGCCACGTGGCGAGCGCCGTAGATCGCGTCGTTGGACGTCTGCAGCGCGTTGCCAACGATGGTGTGGTCAATGGTGTCCGCGGCGATCTTCGAGCGCTCGATGGCGGCCTTGGAGGCGTGCGCGGCGAGGTCGATGGCGCTGACGCCCTTCAACTTCCCGAATCCGGGGGTGCCCGAGTACTCGGCCATGGGGGTCCGTGCCCCGCCGACGATGACGACTTCGTTGCTCATGGTGCTGCTCGCGTGTGGGGCCGAGGGCCCGCTGGGTACGGGGCGCGCGGCGCCCGTCGGGTGATCTGTTGAAGGGGGGGGCGGCCCGCCACTTCGGCGGACCGGTCGGTGCGCAGGCTCTGCCCGCACGGAGGCCTCAGCGGCCCTTGAACTCCGGGCGACGCTTCTCGAGGAACGCGCTCATTCCCTCGCGCATGTCCTCGGTCAGGGCCGCCTTGCCGAAGTACTCGGCCTCGAGGGCCTCGCCCTGGGTCTGGTCGAGGTCCCAGCCAGAGAGCACGAGGTCCATGCAGAAGCGCAGGGCCACGGGCCCCTTGGTCACGATGCTCTTGAGGAGTTTCTGGGTCCCCTCCTCCAGCTCCTCGGGCGCGAAGACGCGGTTCACCACGCCGACCCGGTGGGCCTCGTCGGCGCCGAACATGTCTCCCGTGAGGACCCACTCCCGGGCCACGCCCGGGCCCGCGATGCGGGAGAGGCGCTGGCTGCCGCCGTAGCCCGGCACGATGCCGAGGCTGGCCTCGGGGAGGCCGAAGCGGGCCTTGCTGGAGGCGGTGCGCAGGGTGCAGGCGAGCGCGAGCTCGCAGCCGCCGCCGAGGGCGAAGCCGTTGACCATGGCCACGGAGGGCTTGCCGAGCTGCTCGAGGAGGCGGAAGACGTCCTGACCCGTGGTGGAGACGCGGATCGCGCCCTCGGCGCTGCCGGCCTCGGCCAGGAGCTCGTTGATGTCCGCGCCGGCCACGAAGGCCTTCTCGCCGGCCCCGGTGATGAGCAGCGCGCGCACGGCGTCGTCCTCGCCTGCCTTCGTGAACGCGTCCTTCAGCTCGCCGAGCGTGGCGTCGTTGAGGGCGTTCATCTTGTCCGGGCGGTTGATGGTGACCCGGGCGATCGGTCCTTCGACCGCGTAGAGGATGTTCTCGTAGCTCATGGGATCAGCCCTCGCTGGGCTCGACGACGACGGCCTTGGTCACGGTGACGGGCTCCTTGGGGCGGGACCCCTCGCCGCCGGGGAGCGTCGGCGCGTTGGCGATCTCGTCCAGCACCTCGAACCCGTCGAGGAGCTTGCCGAACGCCGTGTACTGGCCGTCGAGGAAGCCCGCCTCACCGTGGCAGACGAAGAACTGGCTGCCCGCGGAGTTGGGGTCCTGGGAACGCGCCATGGAGAGGATGCCGCGCTCGTGGTGCACGTCGTTGAACTCGGCGTCCACGGACCAGCCGGGACCGCCGGTCCCCCACATGCGCTCGTCGTCCGTCTTGGTGTTCGGATCGCCGCCCTGGATCATGAACCCGGGGATGACGCGGTGAAACCGCGTCCCGTCATAGAAGCCGTCCTTGGCGAGCTTGACGAAGTTCTCGGCGTGGCGCGGGGCGACCTCGGTGAGGAACTCGACCGTCATGTTGCCGGCGGTGGTCTCGAGGCGCACTTGGACGCCGCTCAGTTCGTGAGTCATGGGATGCGGGGGGGTGTTGCGGGCCGCGGCGACGGGACGAAAGAGCCCCGCGCGTGCGCGGTCGCGGTTCACTTCTTCTTGGGGCGGGACTTGGTCGCGCGGACGACCACGGCCCTTTGGAT
>CAZEFP010000442.1:0-3601 GCA_964511565.1 uncultured Planctomycetaceae bacterium | reverse complement strand
GCGGACGCGCTGAGGATTCAGCCTTGTCCGGTGGACTGCTCCTCGCCGCGCACGCGGCGTCGACCTGGGCGCTGGTCGGGCTGATCTGGACCATCCACGTGGTGCACTACCCGCTCTTCGCATCGGTGGGCTCCGGCTTCCGCGCGTACCACGAGTCGCACATGCAGCGGATCACCCTGGTGGTGGGACCGCTGATGCTGGTGGAGCTGCTGACCGCCATCGCCCTCTGGCTCTCGCCGCCCGCGGGGACCGAGGGCCGCGTGTGGCTCATCGGGCTGGCGCTGCTGGGCGTGGTGTGGCTGGAGACCGCCCTCTTCGCCGTGCCGCAGCACGGCCGGCTGGAGCAGGGCTTCGAGGAGTCGACCCACCGCGCCCTGATGACCGGGAACCTCGTGCGCACCCTAGCGTGGACCGCGCGGGGTGTGTTGGTGGGCTGGGTCCTGGTGCGGCTCCTGGACGGCGAGGTGTCCGCATGAGCCAGGCGGACGCGATCGTCGTCGGCGCCGGCTTCGGGGGGTTGGGCGCGGCCCTCTCCCTCGCGGAGCGCGGTGCGAAGGTCCATGTCTTCGAGCGGCTCACCTACCCCGGCGGCTGCGCGTGCACCTTCGATCACGACGGCGACCAGTTCGAGGGCGGCGCGACGCTGTTCTCGGGCTTCGATGACGAGCAGCTGTTCGGTCAGTGGATCGAGCGTCACGGAATGGCGGTCGAGTTCGAGCGGCTGAGCCCCGCGCTGGAGCTCCGTACCCCGGCGCATTCGGTGCTGGCCCACAGGGACCGGGACGCGCTGCGAGAGCAGTTCGAGCGCATGGAGGGCGCCCCGGTCCCCGGGCTGCGCCGCTTCTTCCGTCTTCAGGAGCGCGTCGCTGCGGCCCTCTGGCCGCTCCTCGACGACGCCGAGCTGCTGCCGCCCTTCGGCCCGCGCGCGCTCATGCGCCACGCGGCGCGCCTGGGCTCCTACCTTCCGTTGGCCTGGTTGGTGGGGCGGCCCCTCTGGCGCGTCCTTGAGCGCTACGGCCTGACCGACTTCCAGCCCCTGGTCCACTGGCTCGACTCCCAGTGCCAGATCACGGTCCAGTGCGGGGTGCGCGAGGCGGAGGCGCCCTTCGCGCTCGCGGCGCTCGACTACCACCACCGGGGCGCGGTGCACGTCAAGGGCGGCATCGGCGAGCTGGCCTGGGGGATGGTCCACGCCATCGAGGCCCTCGGCGGACGGGTTCACTTCAGCGCACCCGTGCGCGGCGTGAACCGGGACCCCCGCGGGCTCTGGAGCGTGCGGGGTGGCGGTGAGGAGTTCAGCGCGCCCCACGTGATCTTCAACACCCTGCCCCAGGACGCCGCCCAGATCGCTGGCATGGAGGACCCCACCCTCACGAAGCTCGGGCGCCGGGTCTCCGGCGGGTGGAGCGCGGGGATGATCTTCCGCACGGTGCGGCCTCCCGAGGGCGCCGGTCCGGGTGCCCATCACCTCGAGATGGTCGCGGACCCAGGGGCGCCCTTCCTCGAGGGGAACCACGTGTTCATGTCCATCGGCGCGGAGCGAGAGGGCGTCAGCAACCCCAGCCTGCGGCGGATGACGCTCTCCACCCACATCTCCGTGGACCGGATCCGAGGGGACGAGGACGGGGGCAGGGCATACGTCCAGCAGGTCCAGGACCGGATGCGCCGCACGGTCGCGGAGCTCGCGCCGGAGTGGTGCGGGGTCGTGCGGGAGTTCACGGGCTCCGCGCGCACCTTCAAGCGCTGGACCGGCAGGTCGGAAGGGCTGGTCGGCGGCATCCCGAGGCGGGCGGGCCTCGGCGCCTACGCGGGGGTTCTCGGCCAGCGCCTTCCGCAGGGGTTCCACCTCGTGGGGGACAGCGTCTTCCCCGGACAGAGCACGCTCGCGGTGGCGGCGGGTGGCCGGAGGGTCGCGGTGGAGATCCTCCGCGACCTGGGTGCGGGTGACCGGCCGCTGGCGCGGGCGGCATCGCCGGTGGTCCGGCGCTCCGGCGTCGCCTGAGGGGCGCTCGCGAAGGGTGGCGTGGTCCGGGTCGAGCCCGGGCGCGGACTGTTAAGGGTTCTGAAGGAGTCCTTCATGTGAAGGCGGGCGTCGTTTTGCACGTCCTTTAGGGAGCGGCCATAGCGTGCCACCCGTGCCAACAAGGCCGCACCCACTCCTCACCCGCCCCGCGTCGAGAAGCGCCCCATCCCTTGATGTGGCGTTGACAGACCTCCGCGGGGACACCGCAACCCGTCCAGGGTTCGACGCCTCCTTCCACACCGCTCCCGTGCTCCCCCGCACCGTCCTCCGCTGGATGGTGGCCATCGTGCTGCTGCACCTCACCGCAGCCTTCACGTTCGGTCAGCAGTCGGCCTCGATCCAGGGCACGATCCGCGACGTCGATTTCGACGAGCCCGCGGCCGGCGCCCGGGCGGAAATCGTCGAGCTCGGGAAGTCCGCCCAGGCGGACGCCCGCGGGGCCTACGTCTTCTCGGGCCTGCCGGCGGGTAGCTACACGGTGGTCTTCTCCGGACCCGGCTTCAGCAGCGAGGTCGTGGAGGTGGTGCTCGAGGAGGGCGCCCTCGAGATCGTCGATGCGGAGCTCACCAACAACTTCACCGAGATCGACAAGTTCGTCTTCGAGCCCCCCATGAGCTTCGGGGGAGCGGGGGAGATCGGGCTGCTCAACCTGCGCTTCGAAGCCCCCTCACTCATCGACTCCGTGGGCGGCGAGCTCCTCTCCCAGGCCTCGGTGGGCAGCGCGGACGAGGCCCTCGGGCTGGTCTCGGGGGCCACCGTGTCCGCGGACTCGACCCCGGTCATTCGCGGTCTCCCCGATCGCTATGTCAGCTCCCAGGTGAACGGGGTGCGGCTGCCCTCCGCCAACGAGGACAAGCGCGCGGTGGAGCTCGACCAGTTCCCGCGGGCCGTGATCGAGAGCATCCAGGTCTCGAAGACCTTCACCCCGGACCAGCAGGGTGACGCCTCCGGGGGCGCGGTGAACCTCGTGCTCAACCGCATCCCCGACAAGCCCATCTTCAACGTCTCGGCCCAGACCAGCTACAACACCCAGGTCACCAACGAGCAGGGCTTCCTCTCCTATCGCGGGGGCGGCGTCGGCGCGCTGGGCCTCGAGGCCGACGAGCGGCCGATTCAGGCGCTTGGGGAGAACTGGTCGGGCGCCGTGGGGGTCTCGCCGTCCAGCGCCCCCACGGACTACAAGTTCAGCACCGCCCTCGGCGGCGGCCGGGAGCTCGACAGCGGCGTGGAGATAGGCGGCTTCCTCAGCCTCTTCTACGAGAAGGACAGCTCCTTCTTCGACAACGGGGTCGACGACAGCTGGTGGGTCAACAACGTGGTCGGGCCTGGCCTGACCCCCCAGACCGGGCAGGGGGGCGTCAACGAGGGCGAGTTCGTGACGTCGCTCTTCGACGTGACCCAGGCCTCCCAGCTCGTGCAGTGGGGTGGGCTCGCCTCCCTCGGAGCGGAGTGGGACGGGAACACCGTGGGGCTCGACTACCTGTACTCGCACACTGCCGAGGACCGCGCCACCCTGGCCGAAGACACCCGGGGCAAGGAGTACTTCTTCCCCGGCTACGACCCCAACGACCCCGCGGG
>CAZEFP010000441.1:0-3602 GCA_964511565.1 uncultured Planctomycetaceae bacterium | reverse complement strand
GGGAGACGCACCGGCACAGCAGCCTACCCCGCCGGACCCCGAGGTGTTTCGGTGGAGCCGATCGGCGTCTTGCCGATGAGCACGATCCGCGGGCCCGGACTCACGGTGGCCGGGCGGGCCAGGCTGGCTCCTGAGGAGTCACGGAGTCTCGAACGCTTCGGCCGCCCCGGGGATCGGCTTCATCGAGAGCAAGGGACCCGAGTCGCGAGGCGGGAGAGAACAGGAGCCCCAGGCGGTCGCGCCTCGACGGGAGGCGAGCGGCCGGGAACTCGCAGCCCAGGCGCGATCGGCGCGCCCCCTTCCACCGCACGCCCGGCCGGACCGCCCCCCATGCGAGCGCCCCGCGCTCCGAGGACGGAGCGCGGGGCGCTTGGGTGAGACCGCCTCAGCCGGCCTCGGGGCTCGGGCGGCTGACCCGAGCTGGCCTGAGGCTCAGCGACCGCCGCCGACGCCAGCGCGGCAGACGCCGCTGAAGCGCACCTCCATGGTGGGCTTCGCCGGGTGACCGGTGCGGATGATCATCTTGCCCCGGAAGGAGCCGTCGGCTCCCTCGGGCAGGCCGGACAGGCGCAGCTCCACGTCAACACCGTTCACGCCCTGAGCAGGCTTGATCTCGGTCACGAAGTGCTCGGCCCACTTGAGGGGCACGCCCGCGTCCGCAGCGAGCTCGACGCTCATCTTGGCGGGGTCCAGGGTGAACTCGGGGTCGTGGCTGATGACCTTGACGGTGCGAGGCACCACCTGGCCGGGGCGCACGAGGCCCATGGACACGAACTGCGGCGTGTAGCTCATGACGCCGAGCACGCGCCCGCTCACCGCCACGTTGATCTTGTAGTCGGAGGAGACCTCGTGGGTGCCCACGGGGTGGCCATGCTCGTCAACGCCGCCCTTGGCCGCATTCTCAGCGCGCTCGGCGTTCTTGGCCTCGATCTCGTGGGCGTCCGGACGGGCCGTGTCCGACTTGAGGGCGATCTGATAGCCGAGGTTGCCCTCGACGGCACCCGGCCCGATCTCGACCGTCACCTGCCAGTGAGCGGAGCGGCCCTCGGCGTCGGCGTTCACCGGCGCGAGCTGGACGTCCATGCCCTGGGGCAGCTTCACACCCGGGCGCTCGTCGAGGACGAGGGCCACGAGCTCACCGCGGGTGGTGCGCACGTCGACGACCTGGGTGCGGGTGCTGCCCTGGGGGATGTCCCCGAGCTGCACGAAGGTCGGCGTGGCGGTCATGTAGGGCTCGATGTTCGCCATCAGGGCGAGGCCCGTCGTGCCCACGGGATCGTTGTGGTAGACGTTGATCCGGACCTGGGTCTGGTTCTTTTTGTTGGCCGTGTTCATGCGGCCCGCGATGGTGATCTTGCGCCCCGGCTCGATCGGCTCGCCGAAGACGTAGGGCACCATGCTGCCGGCGGGGCCCTCGACCAGCACCTCGCTGACGGTGCAGCCGCAGGTGGGGTTCGCCTGGCGGATGATCAGCGGCGCGCTGCCGCCGGCCTCCATCTCGAAGATGTGCTCGAGGATGTCGCCCTGGCGCGCACGGCCGAAGTCGTGCTTGTCGGTGCCGAACTCGATGGCGAGCTTGGCGTTGGGATCGGTCGGGACATCCGGCACGCCCTGCTTGCCGGGGATCTCACGCAGCTTCTGCTCGGTCTTGTCCGTGCCGAGCGGGTACCCCTGCTCGTCGAGGCCCGCGTTGCGGTACTTCTCCTTGAGCTTCTCGAAGTTGGGGTCGGTCGGGTCGAGCGGCTTGGCACGGCGGGCGCCGCGGCTCTCGCCACCGGTCGCGTCCGCGGGCTTCTGGCCACCCTTCTGGGCCGGCTTGTCGAGAGGCTTGACCTGGGGACCCGGAGCGGGGCGCTTGCCCACCTCGACGGGAGTCTGACGTCCCTTCGGCACCGTCCGCGGCTTCGGCGGAGCATCCTGGACAGCCGCGGCCGGGCTGGAAGCGGCGGCGGGCTCGGGGGAGATCGTCAGGAACAGGGCCGGGGCGAGGAGCCCGAGCGCGAGGCTGCGAAGGGTCATGGTTGAGGTCGGTGGGGTGTCTCGAGGCCCCCTGGAGGTTGGGGGCCGGACCCGGGTTCCGGGATCGAGGAGCCGGCCGGGGCGGGCCCCCCTCCATCGGGGTGCCTGCGGCGGGAGCCTAATCGGGTCCTGGGAGGGGTCTGGGAGCGTGGGAGTCGTTAGGGTGCGGCGGCGCGCCCCGGGAGGGGCCGCAGCCTGGAGTCGCCATGAAGACGCGTCTGGAATCGGTGCTGGGCAGGGGGCCGTGGGCCGGGGTCCGAGGACTCTTGGCGGCTCCGGCACTTCTAGGACTCTCTCTTGTCGGCTCCGGTTGCATCGTGACTGCACCCGAACCCGGAGAGGTCTGGGAGGAGTGGCGTGACGGCCTCCAGAGCCCCCTCGCCACCTTCGAGGCCTTTCGTACGGCCCTGCGGGGCGACCTGTTGGAGGCCGAGTACCGCTGCTTCGGATCCGGCTGGAAGGCCCGCAACGGGGTCAGCCAGGTGGGCTACCGCGAGTTCAGGGACGCCCTGCTGGCCGAGGAGCCCCTCCTTCGCTGGGCCCTCTCCCGGGCCGAGACCACCCTAGATCCGGCCTCAGGGCCCTTCGAGGCGGTGGTCTGGGCCACCTGGAGCGATCTGCGGATCGGGTTCCGCATGCGCCGGGAGGCCTACATGGAGGTGCGGGCCGAGGGCCGCAGGGTGGTCTCCGAGCCCCTGGACACCCTCTCGCAACAGCTGAGCCTGGACCCCCAGCAGGGCTTGCTGTTCGGCTGGGTCCCGGTCACGGCGGACCTCGACCCCGCGCAGGTCGAGGCCCTGACCCTGGCCAGCGAGTGGCGCATCGACGACCTCGTCGTCACCCGCTTGCCCTAGGACCGGCCGCCTTCCGACGGTAGCCAGAGGCCCAGGGGGCGTCGCGTGCCGCCCCCCCTACTGGAAGGTCACGGCGAGCGCGTCCGTGAAGTTCGAGGTCGGGCCCGGGTTGTGATCGCGGTGCCAGACCTGGAAGGTCCAGGTCTCCCCCGGAGCGACGGCCTGTGCAGGCGTCATCGGAATCGCGGTCAGGTCCACGGAGACCTGGAAGCTCCCGCCCGCGACCGGGCCGACCTGGGCGACGAGCCGCGCGATCGGGCCGCCCAGGCACAGGTTGCCCTGGGACCCGGGAGGAGCCATCACGAACCCTGAGGCCTGGCTGGCGAGGGCGTAGGCGAACTCGCCCACGGGGAGGTGCGTGGCGCGCAGGACGAGGTCATTCGCGGCGGCCGCGGCGCTGCCTGTTCCCGAGAGCTCTCCGGAGAGGCCGGTCGAGTTCGGCACGCCCGGCCCGCACAGCTTGGTGCCCACGGGGTTGCCCAGGCCCCCGTCTGGGGTGAGGTTCTGGCCGTACAGGTCGCCGCCGTCCGTGCGATCGTCACTCCAGACGCAGAGGCCGAGGCTGCCGCCGGCCAGCGGGCGCGCGACCGCGAGCCGACTCTTGCCGCTCGGGAGGGCCGCGAGGGGCTCGGGTCCGAGGTCCACCACGCCGGCGTCGTTGACATGCGCCTTCTGGAGGCGGTCCTGGCCGAACGCTTCGGCGACGTCTCGGTCACCGAGCATCTCGGC
>CAZEFP010000440.1:0-3602 GCA_964511565.1 uncultured Planctomycetaceae bacterium | reverse complement strand
CATCTCACCGGCCGGCGTGGCCGCCTGGGCGAACGAGCTGTAGCGCCCGATGGACCCGCCGAGGCAGAGCGTCCCGACGGCGTTCCCGGGGTTCACGACCTGTCCGGTGGTGGTGCTGGTGAGGAAGTAGCCCACGGCGCCACCCGGGAGCGACTCACACCGCACCTCGAGGTCGTTCTGCTGGATCGACGGGCTCCCCGCCAGTGACGTCAGGGCGATCTGTCCCGTTTGGTTCGCCGAAGCGGTGCAGTAGGGCTCGCCCACGGGCGGGCACACCACCGGTGCGTAGACGCCCGGGCTCCCGATGTCGCCGTTCAGCGACGCGATCGAGCCCCACGCGTCCCCCTCGGTCGCCTGGGTCCAGCGGTAGATGTCATTGATGCCGAGGCCCGCGTCGCACCCGTGCCCGCTCGCCTCACGGGCGCGGAGGGTGCCGGGGAAGTCCTCGTCCCCGTAGGCGAGCACGTCGACCGTCGCCCCCGAGGCATCGAACAGATGGATCTCGTCGTTCCGTCCAAGGGAAGCGACGGCGTTCCCGCCGAGCACGGTCGTGATCCCGAGGCCCCAGCTCGCCGCGAAGTTCGAGGCGATGCGGTCCGTGACGAGGATCGAGTCCCCGGGGTCGATGATCCCGGCGAGGGAGAGGTCGAAGGTCCCCGGGATGGCCGACTTGTCGTCGATGCTCCAGTCCTCGAGGTCCACGGGCAGCGAGGACACGTTGGTGAGCTCGATGAACTCGCCGTCGAGCCCGCTGTACATGTACTCGGTGATCTGGATCTGGCCCGATGCCTGGGCCGCGAGGGCGCTGACCGCGGCGAGGGAGAGGGCCGCGCGGGCCGGGGTGGAGCGGAGAGAGAGAGTCATGGGGGAGCGCATCATTCGAAGTTCACCGAGATGCCGTTGGTGAAGTTGGACACGGGCTGGCCGCCCACGGAGTCCCGGTGCCACAGCTGCCAGCACCAGGTGTCGCCGGGCATGGCGGCGACGAAGCCCGTGGGCTGGGGCAGGTTCGCCAGGTCGAGGGCGAGGGCGATCTCGCCGGCGGTGCCGGAGTTGCCGATCTGGCCGGGGCCGACGTACCGCCCGACCGGGGCCCCGAGGCAGAGGTTGCCCAGGCTGCCGCCGGGGTTCGGGGAGAAGCCAGTGACTGCGCTCACGAGGAGGTAGCCCGTCGAGCCCGTGGGCAGGCTGGAGGCGACGAGGGTGATGTCGTTCGCGGCGACCTCCCGGCTCCCGTCGGCGCGCAGCTCGGAGGCGGCACCGGTGGAGTTCGGGTTCGCGACGCAGAAGGGCGTCCCGATCCCGCCGCACGGGGCGCCGCTCCAGGAGCCGGGGTTCCCGACGTCACCGTTCAGGGAGGTGACCGAGCCCTGATAGTCCCCCTCGAAGGAGAGGGCCCACAGGAAGGGGTTCTCCGCTCCGAGTCCGTCGGCGCAGACCCAGGCGGAGGCCTCGCGGGCGCGGACCGAGCCGGGGAAGTCCTCGTCGCCGTAGAGCAGGCGGTCCTCGATGGCGCCTGTGGCGTCGAAGACGTAGATCCCGTCGTTCCGGCCGAAGGTGGCGTTGACGTTGCCCTCGAGAACGACGACGCCGGAGAGGCCCCAGTCGAGCTGGAAGGAGGCGGCCGCGCCCTCGGTGATCACGATGGAGTCGCCGGGGTCGAGGGTGCCCGCGGCCGAGAGGTCGAAGGTTCCGGAGTTGGCCGAGCCGTCGTCGAGGCTCCATCCGGTGAGGTCGATCGGGGCGCCGGAGGTGTTCGTCAGCTCCACGAACTCATCACCGTTGCCGGAGTACATGTACTCGGTGATCCGGATCCCGGCGCTGCCGAAGGGGTAGTTGAAGCCAGCGGGCTTGCCCTCGGCGAACTTGGGGGCGTAGCGCTGACCGCCGCCGACGCCCGTGGGGGCACCGGCCTCGACGTAGTAGTCGAGCCGGCCGCCGGGGGTGCCAGGAATGGGGAGCAGCGCGCCGTACACGCCGTCACCCGCGGCGCCGTCCCCGTTCTGGCCGTCGTCGAACATGGGCACCGCGATGAAGCGTCCCACCTCTCGGTAGTACAGGTTGGCGAAGGCCACCGACGAGCCGGGGGTCTGGATGCGGGCGGTGACGTAGGTCGGCGTCCCCACGGCGGGGGCGGCGGGCGTGTGTGCCAGCTCGGTGATCTCCGGCTGCACCTTGGTCAGGTCCGGCTGGGAGAGCAGGAAGTTCCGCCGCGTGACCAGGAACTGCTCGAGCCCGGGACAGGGGAGGGTCGAGCCACCCACGTTCACGAACGTCTGCGTGTTGAAGTTCGACTGGAACTGCGCGTAGGTGTAGAGGCGCTTGGGGTCCGCCTGGACCGCCGCGTCGATGAGAGCCTTGTAGCCGAGGAGCTGGCCCTGGAGGTCGGCCCAGCTGAAGTCCTCCATCATCGTGCGGTAGTGGGCGAAGTACCGCTCCCGCAGGCGCGGGATCGCCATGAGGCGGGACAGGGCGGGCCGGCTCCCGGAGTTGAAGCGGTAGGTCGGGGCCAGGCTGGTGGTGGTGCCACCCGGCCAGCCGAACAGGCTGACGCCCCACGACTCGTTGCCGTCGTGCTGGTGCAGGTTGATGCGGTCGTGGAGGGGGTCGTAGTAGACGTTGAAGTCTGCACCCTTCGAGATGTAGCTGTCCTCGTCCATGAACAGGTTCTCAGCCGCCAGCGCCCAGATGGCGCCGTCGACCGCGAACCTCTCGTCGATCGCCGCTGCGTTGGCCCCCGAGTTGTTCAGGGCGAACGTGCCGTCGATCATCGGCTGCCAGGGCTGGGCGAGTCCGCCGTCGTCCTTGAGCTGGTAGTTCTGGGCGTAGGAGTTCGGGTTGGTCCCGATGTAGCGCAGCGCGTCCTGGCCCGTGGAGATGTTCAGCGCCTTGTAGCGCGCGCCGCCGTCCTCCTCGAAGTACTCCTCGAGCAGCTGGGTGTTGTACTGCTGGACATTGACGTAGACGCCCCAGTTCTCACCGTTCAGCCGCAGCTGGACGTGGTTGCCCTGGCCGGCCGGCGTGTACCGCCGGACGAATCGGAAGAAGCCGATCTCACGGCAGAACGTGGGGTCCTCGATCCCGTTGTTCAGGTTGAGCGTCCGGTAGCCGAGCAGCCGGGCGGCGCTGTCGGACTCGGTGATCTCGATGTTGAAGGACGTCTTCTGAGACCCGGGGGGCAGGAAGAAGAACGACGAGTTGCCCTTCACCCGGATCCCGACTCCCGGAATGGTGATCGGGTTGGGGAGGTCCGGACCGGAGAGCGTCAGGTCGACCACGATGTTGGTGCCCGTGCTCGACGTGGCCCGCAGCCCCGGCCAGAAGTTGGTCGTCGGGAGCGTGATGTCGATCGTCCGCAGGACCGTGTCGTCGTACAGGTCTGGCTCCTGGGCTGAAGCGAGGGGGGCGAGCGCGAGGAGTCCGAGGGCAGCGAGGTGACGCATGGGGAGAGATCGGGGGGGCGGCGGGTGCGGCGCCATCGTACCGCGGGAAGAAATATGGCCCCGCCTCGCGTGGAGCGAGTTGGGCCACCAGGCGCGCATCCCCCTTAGATTCGCACGATGGGACGGGCGACAGACTTAATGCCGCCTCTCCCGCGCATG
>CAZEFP010000439.1:0-3607 GCA_964511565.1 uncultured Planctomycetaceae bacterium | reverse complement strand
GGCGAAGGAGAAGAGCAGGGTCAGGTTGCAGCGGATGCCGTCCTCGCGGAGCAGCCGCGCGGCCTCGATGCCCTCCCAGGTGGAGGCGATCTTGATCAGGATCCGGTCGCGGTCGACGCCGGCGGCCTCGTAGAGCGAGATGAGCTGCCTGGCCTTGGCCACCGTGGCCTCGGTGTCGAAGCTCAGGCGCGCGTCGACCTCGGTGGAGACGCGGCCGGGGACGATCTCCAGGATCTCACGGCCGAAGGCCACTGCCAGGCCGTCGAGGGCGGCGTCGATGGTGCCCCCGTCCTTGCGGACCCCCTCGAGGGTGCGGTCCACCAGGTCCGCGTACTCGGGCATGGCCGCGGCCTTCAGCAGCAGGCTCGGGTTCGTCGTCGCGTCGCGCGGCTGGAAGGTCTTGATGCTCTCGAAGTCGCCGGTGTCGGCGACCACGAGGGAGTGGGCCTTGAGTCCTGAGAGCTGATCCATGGCCCCAGGAAATCAGATCGGGGGCGGCGGTGGGAGCGGCGAGGCGCAGATCTGCCGCCGGGCGCCTCAGTCCTCTTCAGGACTCCAGCCGACCTCGGCCATGCGGACCCGCCCCTTGCGCACCGTGACGCCCTCTTCCCGAAGCAGCCGGGCCTGGTCCCGGGCGGTGCCTCCGGTGACCCGGATGGTCCCGTCCGAGCCCAGGACCCGGTGCCACGGGACCCCCCGGTGGGCCACGAACCGCCTCAGGACGGTGCCGACGAAGCGGGCGGCCCGTGGGAGCCCCGCCTCCTCCGCCACCTGCCCGTAGCTCGCCACTCGGCCAGGCGGGATGGAGTCCACCGTGGCGAGGATGCGCTGCACACGCGCGTCCTGGAGGGCCTCGGCCGCGGTGGGGACGCGTACCTTCGCAGAGGAACGCGGGCTCACGCGGGCCCCCTTGGGGTGATCAGGGGGCGCACGATGAGCGCCGCGGCGGCGCTCTTGACGAGGGCGCCGGGCAGCAACCCGATGAGGGACGCGGCGCCATCGGTCGGGGCAAGGTCGGTGCGCAGGAAGAGCCACGCGAAGCCGACGATCAGGATCGCGAGGTGAGCGCCGAGGAAGACCACGAGGTCATGGCGGAAGCGGCCGTCCGCGAGCCCTGCGATGGCGCCCCCGAGGATGAAGGCCACCACGAACCCACCCGTTCCCAGCTCCATGAAGGCCGCGCCCGGCGCCGAGGCCCCTCCGGAGAGGATGGGGGCGCCGGCCAGCACGGCGGCGAGGAAGAGCACCCCGGCGAGTCCCCCCGCGCGGACGCCGAACAGACCCCCGGCGAGGATCAGGCCCAGGGTCTGCAGCGTCATGGGAGCAGGCACCATGGGGACCGCCACCAGCCCGCCGAGCCAGACCGCCGCCGCGCCCAGGGGGGCGGCGGCGAACCGCAGCGGGAGTGGGAGCGCAGACCGAGCCATGGGGACGTTGTAGCGCCGGGCTCGGGCGCCCGCCCCCGGATTCTCCGGGCTCGCATGGGCGCTGGGGGCCGAGCGGGGGTGTCTCGCCGAGGGATCGGCGGGCGGGTGAGCGGGCGCATTGACCCAGGTCAGGCCACGGGGGTGGCCTGGCCACAACCGGAGCTCCCGGGACCCTGCCGCCGGGAGCCCGGGGCGTTAGTCTTCTGCGCGCGCCAGATCCTCGGCATCTGGGGCAGTCGTCCCGCGCCCGCGGCCGATGAAGGAAGGAACGCCCCGCCGAACGTCCCGCCCGGCCCACTCCAGTGGGCGGGACGGATCCCTGTGACCCCGTGGAGATCGAGAGAGAGCGATGAAACAACGCAAAGGCATCATCCTGGCCGGTGGGTCGGGGACGCGGCTCTATCCCATCACCACGGGCGTGTCGAAGCAGCTGCTGCCGGTCTACGACAAGCCGATGATCTACTACCCCCTGTCGGTGCTGATGCTGGCGGGGATCCGGGAGATCATGATCATCACCACGCCCCATGACCGCGAGCAGTTCGAGCGGACGCTCGGCGACGGGAGCCAGTGGGGGATCACCCTCGAGTACATGGTGCAGCCCAGCCCGGACGGCCTGGCTCAGGCCTTCATCCTGGCCGAGGACTTCCTGGACGGAGCGCCGTCGGCGATGGTCCTCGGGGACAACATCTTCTTCGGGCAGGGGCTGCCCGACCTCCTCGCGGAGGCTGACCAGGCGAACGAGAGCGCCACGGTCTTCGGCTACCGGGTAGCCGACCCCGAGCGCTACGGCGTGGCGGACTTCGACGAGGACGGCACGGTACGTGCAATCATCGAGAAGCCGCCCGAGCCGCCGTCGAACTACGCGGTCACCGGCCTCTACTTCGTGGACGGCAGCGCCCCCGAGCGCGCGCGTCAGGTCAAGCCCTCGGAGCGCGGGGAGCTGGAGATCACCTCGCTGCTGGAGAGCTACCTGGGGGACGGGAAGCTCTCGGTCAAGCGCATGGGCCGCGGCTACGCGTGGCTCGACACCGGCACCCACGCCTCGCTCCTGGACGCGGGGAACTTCGTCCGGACCCTGACCGAGCGCCAGGGCCAGCAGGTGGGATCGCCCGACGAGATCGCCTTCGAGCTGGGCTGGATCTCCCGCGAGGAGCTGCTCGCCCGCGCGGAGCGCTTCGGCAAGAACGACTACGGCGAGACCCTGAGGAAGCTCGCCGAGGAGCACGGCTGAGGATCCCCCCGGCCGCGGTCGCTCCGGTGCCCGGCGGCTGAAGCTGAGGGGAGGTGCGGGGATACCGGGCGCTTCCCGGTATCGTCTGGGCGTGCTTCGCGTCCTCGCCCTCCTCTGCCTGTCCCTCCTCGGAGCCTCGATCGCCCTCACCTCTTGCGCCGCCCCCGCGGCGGGGGACGAGCTCCCCGGCCGTGGTCCGGTGATCACCGTGCTCGACGAGGCCGGCGGCCCGGTGGCCGACGCGGAGCTGTGGATCCTGGACCGGCGCACCCTGCGGGCGGACGCGGCGGTCCTGGCGAGTCGGATCACCGGCGACTGGGTGGAGACGTCCCTTCGGCTGGCGGCAGAGGTGCAGCGGACCGACGCCGCTGGTCGCGCTCGCCTCTCGAGGGCCCCGGCGCCGGGGGTCTTCGTCGCCGCTCGAAGCGGCGCGCTCTTCGGCAGCGTGGAGGTGCCCGCCATCGGCCGCGACGGCCTGGTGCTCTCGCTCCGACCGCGCACCTCCTACCGCGCCAGGATCCTGGACTCCGAGGGGCGCCCCGCCGCGGGCGTCCCGCTGACCCTGGCGGTCCCGGGCGAGCCGCGGCTCGAGCGGCTCCCCGTCACCGCGGTCACCGGCCCCGATGGTGTGGCCGTGCTCCACGAGCCGCCCGCGGAGGCGCTCGTGGGACTGCGTCGGGTCCCGCAGGGCACCGAGCGCGTCGCCCTCGCCAGGGTCGCCACCCGGGACCCCATCGCCGTCCCGGTGAACCCCGTTGGCATCGGTGAAGCCACCCTGCCGCCCACGGCTGACCTGGTCCTTCGTCTGACCCACGGCGGCTTTCCGCCGGACCACTGGGGCGGGGTGCTCCAGCTCTTCCCTGCCCGCAACGGGAGCCGCTCGGACGTCACCCTCGCCACGGAGCTCATCGGCTCGGAGGCGGTGCTCCGGTTCGTGGAGCGGGACCTG
>CAZEFP010000438.1:0-3609 GCA_964511565.1 uncultured Planctomycetaceae bacterium | reverse complement strand
GACCTCGAACGCGAGCGCGGGCAGGGCTCCGGTCATCACCCACGAGAGCTCCCACATGATGCCCTTCGCTCCGGAGGTCGACAAAGGCACCTTCTGGATGGCCAAGGCAGCGTCCGAGACCGCGAAGGACGTGGACCGGATGTTCGACTTCATCATGTGGATCAACTACATCTTCGCCGCCATCATCGGCGGGCTGATGGTGCTGTTCTGCGTGAAGTACCGTCGCCGCCCCGGGGTCCGCGCGGACCAGTCGATCACCCACAACACGCCCCTCGAGATCACCTGGAGCATCATCCCCACGATCCTCGTGGCGATCATGTTCTGGGGCGGCTACGTGACCTTCCTGGACCTCCGCACGCCGCCGCCCGACTCCATGAAGGTGAACGCGACGGCCTACCGCTGGGGCTGGAACTTCCAGTACCCCAACGGCGTGGAGAGCCCCCAGGAGTTCCACGTGCCGGAGAACACGCCGATCGAGATGGTGATGACCTCCACGGACACGCTCCACTCGTTCCACCTCCCCGCCTACCGCAGCAAGTCCGACGTGCTGCCGAACCGGTACACGAAGATCTGGTTCAACTCCGGTGAGCCGGGCGTGTACCGCGTGTACTGCACCGAGTACTGCGGCAAGGACCACAGCAACATGTACGCCAAGCTCGTCGTCGAGCCGCGCGAGGACTACGAGGCCTGGCTGACCAAGACGGGCAACTGGATGGTCGACGAGAACGGCGAGATGAAGCCGATGCTGGAGATCGGTGAGCTCACCTACAACCGCCGGGGCTGCAAGTCGTGCCACTCCATCGACGGCACCAAGGGCACCGGTCCGACCTTCGCGGGGCTCTGGGGGCTCAAGCGAGACTTCGACGACGGTAGCTCGACCGTGGCGGACGAGGAGTACATCAACCAGTCGATCCGCGACCCCTACAGCCAGGTGGTCGTGGACGCGAACGGGGTCAGCTACGGCAAGCAGATGACCATCTACAGCCCGATGCTCCCGGTGGAGCAGATCAACGGGATCATCGAGTTCATCAAGTCCCTCGAAGGGGTGCCCCGGAAGGACTGACCCGAGAGAACGACACAGCGCCGCGGGGCGGGGGCTCACCCCTCCCTCCCGCGGGACAGCGCGGACGCCGGGCGCGCGGGATCAGCCCGGCAAACCTCCCCGAACGGGGACGACCACGCGACAAACCAACCAAGAACCACCCAGCTCACTGGCATCCTCCGGTGACTGGAGCAAGACACTCCGATGACGCAAGTTGACATCCCCGTCGAGAGCCCGGTCCGCCCGGTGCAGCACCTCGACAAGAACTTCATCAACCACTCCAAGGGCTTCCTCTCCTGGGCGCTGACTCTCGATCACAAGCGGATCGGGCTGATGTACCTGGCGGGGATCTCCCTGTCCTTCTTCCTGGGGGGCCTGTTCGCCCTGGCGATCCGCCTCGAGCTGTTCTCCCCGGGGATGCAGTTCATGGACGCGGAGACCTACAACCAGGTCTTCACCCTGCACGGGGCGGTGATGGTGTTCCTGTTCATCATCCCGGGCATCCCCGCCGCGCTGGGGAACGTCGTCCTGCCGCTGATGCTGGGGGCCAAGGATGTGGCTTTCCCCCGCCTCAACCTGTGCAGCTATTACCTGTGGCTCTCGGGCGCCGCGTTCTTCATCTGGACGCTGTTCTCCAACGGGCTCGATACCGGCTGGACCTTCTATACCCCGTACTCCACGAGCTACACCGACACGAGCGTGATCCAGGCCACGGCCGGTGTGTTCATGCTCGGCTTCAGCTCGATCTTCACGGGCCTGAACTTCCTGGTCACCATCCACAAGATGCGGCCCCCGGGGATGACCTGGCACAAGCTCCCGCTGTTCCTGTGGGGGATGTACGGCACCGCGATCATGCAGCTCCTGGCGACGCCGGTGCTCGGCATCACCCTGCTGCTCCTGATCATGGAGACGACCCTGGGGATCGGCATCTTCGACCCGCAGAAGGGCGGTGACCCGGTCCTGTACCAGCACTTCTTCTGGTTCTACAGCCACCCGGCGGTCTACATCATGATCCTGCCGGCCATGGCGGTGGTGTCGGAGATCATCGCGGCCTTCAGCCGCAAGCACATCTTCGGCTACCGGATGATCGCGTACTCCTCGGTCTCCATTGCGCTGCTCAGCTTCCTCGTGTGGGGCCACCACATGTTCGTGAGCTCCGAGTCGACCCTGGCGACGCTGATCTTCTCGGCGATCACGTTCACGATCGCGATCCCCTCGGCGATCAAGGTCTTCAACTGGCTGGCGACGCTCTACAAGGGCTCCGTGGCGCTCGACACCCCGATGCTCTACGCGCTGGGCTTCATGTGGCTCTTCACCATCGGGGGCCTGACCGGGCTCTTCCTGGCGGTGCTCTCCACGGACGTCGTCCTGCACGACACCTACTTCGTCGTGGCCCACTTCCACTACGTGATGGTGGGGGGCACGCTCTTCGCGTTCCTCGGCGGCCTCCACTACTGGTGGCCGAAGATGACCGGGAAGATGTACAGCGAGACCTCGGGCCGCATCGCGGCGGTCACGGCCTTCATCGGCTTCAACCTCGCCTTCTTCCCGCAGTTCATCATGGGCTCGCGCGGCATGCCGCGGCGGTACGCGGACTACACCGCGGACTTCGAGCTCTACCACCGCCTCTCCACGACCGGGACGCTGATCCTCGGCGTCGGGCTCGCGCTCCTGGCGTACACGCTGCTGCGCTCCCTCTTCGGCGGCAAGAAGGCCCCGGCCAACCCCTGGGGCTCCGCGACGATCGAGTGGGAGTGCCCCTCGCCGCCGCCGCACCACAACTTCGACCACCCGCCCCTCGCCACCGATCCGTACGACATGGAGCGCGTGGAGTGGGACGAAGAGGTCCAGGGCTACGTGCCCGCCGTGGGCCACCGCCCGACGGCCCACTGATCCAATCACAGCCCGGGGGCCGGCGTCGCGCCGGCTCTCGGACTCCTTCAAACCCTTCCCCGCCCCGGTCCCCGGGGCTCCCCCTCGAACCGCGGCCTCACTGATCCCTTCAACGGCCGCTGGAACGACGCTCCCCAATGTCTGACGCTCACGGACACGGCGACAAGCCCTTCCTCGCCCACCACTTCGAGGACGAAGACCACCAGTTTGACTCCGGCAAGCTGGGGATCTGGGCCTTCCTGGTGACGGAGATCCTGTTCTTCAGCGGTCTCTTCTGCGCCTACGTCATCTATCGCGCGATGCACCCGGAGGTCTTCACCTTCGCGTCCAACGCGCTGAATACGCAGATGGGCGCCATCAACACCGGGGTGCTCATCTTCTCCAGCCTCACGGCCGCCTGGGCCGTGCGGAACGCCCAGCTTGGCCAGAAGACCGGGCTGATCGTGAACCTCTCGATCACGATCCTGTGCGCGTTCGGGTTCATGGGGATCAAGTACCTCGAGTACTCCCACAAGTTCCACCTGGGCCTGTTCCCCGGGGACAAGTACGAGGCCAAGGAGGGCGCCTACGGCGACGAGAGCAAGGGCAACGCCAACACCGTCGCCTTCACGTCCCCCGACGAGGAGGAGAGCGCCGATGAGGCGGAGCCAGGCGTCGCCTTCTCCAACGGAGAT
>CAZEFP010000437.1:0-3617 GCA_964511565.1 uncultured Planctomycetaceae bacterium | reverse complement strand
CCAACGTGCCGTCGGGCCCGGGGTGGGCCATGGCCCTCTCGAGGGCCTCGAGGGCGGCGACCTTGGCCATGGTGAAGGCGGATTCGGACTCCCCGACCCACGGGGTCGACGGCGGCGCCACCTGGGCCGTGAAGTCGGGCAGGGTGACCTCGGCCACGGCGTCGGCCCACCCCACCACGGCGTCGGGCACGGCCATCAGGGCCACGGTCACCGCCAGGGTCACCGCGACCACCCCCCGGGTGCCCGCGGTCAGCCCGCCCTCCACCCGACGCACGGGCGGCGCGTAGCGGTCGGAGTAGGCGGGCGAATCCTCGGCCTCAAAGGCCGGGTGCGCCGCCCGGAACGCCGCCGAGGGACGCAGGCGCCCCGTCGCGGGATCCCGCGCCGGGTCCGCCTCCAGGAACATGGCCGCCCCCACCACCCGCAGGTAGTAGTAGGCCGCCACCACGGACATGGCCGCCCCGAAGGACGCCAGGCCGTAGGCCTCGGCTTGGATCAGGGCCATGAAGACGTTCATCTTGGCCAGGAAGCCCGCCAACGGCGGGATCCCCGCCATGGAGAGGACGAAGGTCATCAAGGCCACCGCCGCGCCGGGGTTCCGGCCGTACAAGCCCTTGAGGTCGTCCACGGTGGTCCTGAAGGCCAGGTACGCGTGGCCCGACCGATTGATCCACACCGTCCTCAACGAGGCCACCAGGGCCAAAGCCCCCACGGTGGCCGCCACGTAGGCCAGGGCGTAGACCATGAGGGCCGCCGTCCCCGCCGTCGTGTTCACCGCCAAGGCCAAGCCCATGTACCCGATGTGGGCCACGGCCGAGTAGGCCAGGATGGCCATGAGACGCCGCTCCTGGAGGGCCCCGAAGGTGCCCACCGCCAGGGACAGGGCAGCCACGAAGGCCATCCCGTCGGCGCCCCACGCCCCGATGGCCCCGGCCGCCTCGACCCCGAGGGTCGCGAAGACCTCAGGGACGAGGCGTCCCAGGAAGCCCAGCATGCCCAGCTTGGGCACGGTCGCCAGGAGGGCCACCACCGGCCGCGGGGCCGCCGTGTAGACGGCGGGCACCCACTGGTGGAACGGCGCCGCCCCCAGCTTCCACGCCACGCCCACGCCCAGGAAGGTCCACCCCAGGGCCAACGTGACGGTCACGCCCCCGGCGTGGCTCTCCGGCCCCCACTCGAAGGCGTTCCCGGCCCTCGCCGCCAGCCACGCGCCGTGAAGCGCCAGGGCGGCGAGGTCCGTGGTGCCCGTGGTCTGGTAGAGCACGGCGATGCCCAGGAGCATCATCCCCGAGGCCAACGCCCCCAGGATGAAGTAGGTCAACCCGCCCTGGATCGCTGCCGCCTCGTGGGTTCGGGACGCCACGAGGATGTACCCCGCCAACGCCCCAAACTCCAAGGCCACGTAGAAGGCCAAGAGGTCCGCCGACGACACCATGAGCATGGCCGCCAACGTCACCCAGAGCACCAGCCACGTGAACTCGTACCGGGCCATCCCCTGGGCCGTCAACGCGTGCCCCGTGGCCAGGAGCACCCCGGCCCCCGCCAACGCGATCAACGCTTTCCACGTCTGGGTGAAGGCGTCCCCATGGAGCATCCCCCTGCCCACCGTGGCCATCCTGCCCAAAGGCACGCCGGGCCCCACGGGGCCCGTGAGGCTCAACCCCGCCGCCAGCATGAGGGCCAGGGCGGCCATGGCGTTCACGGCGGGGAACACGTCCTCCTTCGCCTCCTTGGGCCACGCCACCGCGTAGGCCATGAGGATCAGGGACACCGTCGCCAGGTACCCCTCGGCCAGGGCCCTGGGGGCATCCCCCGCAAAGTACGCCGCGAAGCCCGCCTTCGGCGTCCCCGCGACCATGGGCTCCCAGGCCGCCCCCTCGGGCGCGGCCTCGAAGGCGCACGCGGCGCCCCCGCCGAGGAGGGTCCGCGCGCCCTCCAGGATCCCGACCCTCGCCGTCCATCCCAGGCTCGTCGCCGTCTCCAGCACCGTCCTCATCGTCCTCATCGTCCTCGGGTCGGTCATGAGAAAAAGGGGGGAGGGAGGGGGGAGGTTAGCGTGACGCCGGGCCGGATCCCACCAGGGACGCGAACCACCCGCTCCAGGTGCGGGCGGGGGCGGTCGGCACCCCTTGGCTCAGGTCCACGCCCCGGCCGAACCAGGGGTGGGACTCGGGGACCATGGCCCCGAGGTTGGTGCCCGCGGCCACCTCCCCTTGGAGATCCTCGATCACCAGGGTGGTCAAGCTCTTGGGCAAGCTCGCCCTCCAGTGGAGGGGATCCACAGGGCGGCCGGTGGCCTCGGCGTGGGCCGCCGCCACCCGATCCAAACGGCCCTGCCACGCGATGCGGTGGGCCTCCGCGGCCGCCTCCGCCTCCTCGTGGGTGGCGAAGGTCCCCCTCACGTCCACGAGGAAGGGCTCCCCGAAGCCCCGGGGATCCATCCCCACGATCCTGCCCACCACGGCGTGGATCTTGGGCGCGGCGGCGAGGGCCTGGAGGGCCGACCTGTCCCCGGTGCGGACCGCCTCGGCCCCCAAGGCCATGAGGGCCGAGGTGGGCAGCCTCGCCAAATCCAGCCTGGGCCCCCGCACCACGGCGTCGTGGAGGGTCTCCACCAGGCCGTAGGACGAGGCGTGAAGCACGTGGAGCACGGGCTCAGGGTAGACCCCCAGGAACACGACCCCCACGGCCAAGGTGCCCAGCATGGCGAACTCCCGGGAGGAGACGTCCATGAGGACGGGCAGGGTGGTCTTCAGGTGGCCGTAGGACACCCGGTTGTACAGCCACAGGCTGTACGCCGTCCCCAGGAAGGTCCCCAGCACGGCCACGATGGCCGCCGTGCGGTGCTCGGCGTAGAGGCCCTGGAGCACCAGGAACTCCCCGGGGAAACCCGAGGTCCCGGGCACGGCCATGGTGCCCAAGGTCATGAGGAAGAAGAAGGCGGTGAACACGGGCATGGCCTGGACCACCCCGCCGTAGTAATCCAGCACCCGGGTCTTGGTCCGCTCGTAGGCCATCCCCACCAGGAGGAAGAGGCCCGGGGACACGATCCCGTGGCTGATCATGGCGAGCATGGCCCCCTCCACCCCCTGGGCCGTGAAGGCGAAGATGCCCAAGGTGCCGTAGGCCATGTGGGCCACGGACGAGTAGGCGATCACCTTCTTCCAGTCGGTCTGACGCAGGGTCGTGGCCGAGGCGTACACGATGGCCACGAGGCTCATGGTGATCACCAGGGGCTGGAAGTAGACGCACGCCACGGGGAACAGGGGCAAGCTGAAGCGCAGGAACCCGTAGGTCCCCATCTTCAACAGGACCCCGGCCAGGATGACCGACCCCCCCGTGGGCGCCTCGGCGTGGGCCTCAGGCAGCCACAGGTGGAAGGGCACCATGGGCACCTTCACCGCGAACGAGGCGAAGAACAGCAGGAAGAGCACCTTCTGCAGGGTCGGATCCAAGGCCAACTCCCGCACCGCCAGGTAGGACGAGCTCCCCGCCAGGGACGTGAGCACGAGGATCCCCAGGAGGAGCAGGATGGACCCCGCCAACGTGTAGAGGAAGAACTGGTACGCCGCCTTCACCTTCCGGTATCTCACCTCCCGCCCGCCCATCCAAGAGTT
>CAZEFP010000436.1:0-3621 GCA_964511565.1 uncultured Planctomycetaceae bacterium | reverse complement strand
AGCGCGAGGTAGACCTGGCCCTCGCCGAAGGTGAAGTTCCTCGCGTGGAAGCCGGGCGTGCCGAGCACGAACGGGATCCAATACTTGTTGGTCTTGGCGAGCCACTTGAAGAGGACGCTGTCGAACGACGACGGGTCGAGCCGTCCGACCACCTCCTTGATCTCGTCAGCCAGCCACTTCGGCACCACCTTGCCCTGCAGCGCCGGGATGCCGCGGGCCTCGTCCTTCGACAGGAAGTGCCACCCGGTGTCATCGAGCAGGTTCGCCATCTCGTCAGACCAGGCGGACCCGCCGGCAGAGGTCAGCGAGTCGCCCTTCTCTGCCACCCGGTCC
Source organism: uncultured Planctomycetaceae bacterium (assembly GCA_964511565.1). GTDB lineage: Bacteria > Planctomycetota > UBA1135 > UBA1135 > Saltatorellus. The sequence goes on along the minus strand of CAZEFP010000436.1, from coordinate 3,288 downwards.
ACGACCGCGCCGCCCTTGCGGGGGGCGAGCACGCCGCCGCGCGCCTCGAAGAGGGTGTCGAGCTTCTCGGGTGCCACGCGCCGCACAAAGTCCGCCGGGCTCAGCACCATGGCCTTGCCGGCGTCGTCGACCAGGCCCTTGACGTTCGCCATGCTGCCGGTGGCGATCTCCCCGATGCGCGCGCGGTCGAGCACGGGGTTCACCGCCTGCAGGTAGGCACCCATCGTCGTGACGAAGTCCTCCTCGCGCTCCTTCGATGGCCGGCGGCTCGCCAGCGCGCTCTCGAACTCCTCGATGACGTCGGAGCGCTTGCCGCCGTACTCCGCCTCGCTGAGGTAGGCCCGCGCGTCGTCGAGGCGGTCGAACTGTCGCTGCAGCCCGTCGTCGCCAGCGAACAGCTTGGCGAGCTCGCTCTCGTCACCCATGGCCCGCCGCTCGCGGAAGGCCTCCTTGATCTCGGCGAAGTCCCGGGTCGGCACCATCGTCCGGCGAGCCAGCGGGTTGAAGCGCCCGCCCTTGACGAGGTGCGGGAAGTAGCCGGCGGCGTCCATCCCCTTGGGCAGGATGCCGAGCCGCTGCATCTCCTCGAGCTTCCGCCCGAGCAGGTTCGACGCGCGCTTGGCCGCCGCGCCGAGCCGCCCGGTGTCCGCCGTCCGCACGAGGTCGATGTCGGCGCCACCGATACGGAGCTTCTCCGTGAGCCCGTAGCGGTTGGCCATCACGTCGCCGTAGGTCCGCAGCAGTCGCCGCTGCTCACCGAGCAGCTGCTTGGCCGCGCGCTCGTCAGTCGCCAGCATCCGGGCGAACTCCTCCTTTCCGACGCGCATGATGGCGACGTCTTCGTCGGTGAGGTCGTCCAGCTTGCGGAGTTGCTGCTGCTCGGCGGTCGTCAGCGACTCGACGGCGCGCGGGTTGGCCTTCGCCGCGTCTCGCATCTCCGCCAGCGCGTCCGCCCGGTGCGCGTGCTCGGCGCCCTCGACGGTCTCGCCGATGAGCTTGGCGTCGGCCTCACCCACGCTGCCGGCGATCTCTCGGACGAGCTCCTTCTCTTGCCGCGCCTGCTCAACGCCCTGGGAGAGCGCGGTCTTCTCGACGCGGAGGAGGCTGCCGGCGGCGTCGCCCCCGATCTTCACCGTCGACTCCGCCGTTTTCGCCGCCTTGCGCGCCGTCGACAGGGTCCCAGCGGCCTTGCCCAGCCAGCCGACGCTCTTGCCGACCGCGCCGCCCAGGTAGGTGAGCGGCGAGGCGGCGACCTCGATGGCGAGCCCCGCGCGCGTGTAGTCGTCCTCGGTGAGATCGGAGAGCGCGGTGTCCCCCGGCGCGCCGAGCAGCATTGGCCCGAGCGGGCCCGGCCAGATGTCGCCGACCTTGGCCTTCGGGTCCTCCTGCATCTTCTCGTAGTGCTTGCGCCAGATGACGTCGGCGAAGGGGATCTCGCCGGCCGCGACGTTGCCGCCCTCGAGGATGCTCTTGCGGCCGCCCCCCGGGCTCGCACCAGCGGAGCGCGCGATGTCCTCGATGACCTCCTCGAAGGACTGCTTCTGGTCGTCGGTCGCCGCCATGTAGGCCGACGCCATCATGCGCACGTCGACCCCGAGCAGGTTGTCGAGGACGAAGCTCATCGGCGTGGCGTCGGAGTCCCAACTCACCGCGCCCACCGCATGGTCGGGGGTGGGCAGTATCTCGCGCGTCCGGTAGAGCAGCCGCCCCGCGCCGTCGCGGTAGACGATGTGGTTGCCCTCCTGCGACCGGGTGTGGTCCGGGTTCTCGCGCGCCGCGTCGAAGGGGTTGGTGTAGGCCGGCGTCTCCTCAAGGGGGACGCCCATCATCCCGCGCTGGCGGAGGTTCTGCTCGACGGCGTCGGTCTCGGCGGGGTCGACGGCGCCGCCCTTCCCCAGCAGGCCCTCGTAGCCGCCGAGGTCGGGCTGGGTGCGCTCCTTGATGGCGGCGGCATCGGCGTTGAGTTGAGCGTTCAAGGCCTCGATGCCGCGCATCTCGCGGTTCATCGACGAGGCCATCCGCTGGACCTCCTCCTTCGTCTCGATCTGCTGAGACACGTCGGCGAGGCCGGCGGCCCGGTCCTCCTCGTCGGGCTCAAGGACGGCGTTCAGGGCCTGGTTCAGGAGACTTCCGCGAGGAGGCATGCCCCGATGCTATCGGGTGACGGGCTTCAGCGCGATGTGCAGGTGAGGGGCGGTGACCTTCGTCTTGCCGTCGGCCCCGTACCTCATGGCACTGCCTGCCATGGGGACGAACTCGCCCTTGTCCCAGTCGTAGGTCCAGTCCACGACCTTGCCGTTCTTGTCCTCGAAGCGGTGGACGATGAACTCGACGATCTGGTCCCGGGGGATGTTCTCGCGGACCCACCTCGCCTGGGCCGCGATGTTTCGCGTGCGCGCCTTGTCCGAGGCGTCCTCCTTGCCGTCCGCCCCCGTCTTCGAGGAGAAGTCGATCCCATAGCCCGTGCCGTGGTGCGAGCCCTTGCCCTTGCGGTAGTGGCTGGAGACCTTCCACGGGCTCTGCTTCTCGATGAAGCCGGCGACCTTCTTGCCGACGACCTCGGGTGGATCGTCCGCGCCGATGGTGGCCGCGAACTCGGGCCAAGTCGACTCCCGCTGGAGCGGGACGGGCATGAACGGGTTGGGCCTGGCGTCGGCCTCGGCCTTTCGCGCCGCCTCCTCCGCGCGGACCTTCGGGTCGAGCGAGATGGGCGAGAAGGAGGCACTGCCCAACTCCTTCTTGAGGGCCCGCATGTTCTTCGAGTCCCAATCGATCAGCGGGGTCTCCTCGAAGAACTCGTCCCACGTCATCTTGCCGAACTGCACCTTCATCAGGTTGCGAGCCATGGCAGTGTCCGTACCGAAGTCCATCCAAGGAGTCCGCTTCTTGAACTCGTCCCAGGTCATACGCCCCTGGGCGAGCTCGACCACGTTCTCCGTGAGGTTCTTGTACGGCGGAGTCCGCCCGGCCAGCATCTCCTCGAGGTCTGTGTCGGCCTTTGCGATGTCCGACTCAAGGGTCTCATCGATGACGCCAAGGGCGTCCTCGCCGCGCGCGACCAGGCGCTCCCGCGCCTCCGTGTCCGGCTTCATGAAGCGGTAGAGGCTCTGAAGCGGGCCAGCCCCCATGCCCTGCTGCAGTCGGCCTGAGGCCGGCGGCATGCGCGTCACGGGGAGGGCTTGGAGTTGCTGACCTCCCAGCGGCGGGGCTCCGCGCTTCATCATGCCGGCGGCTGCCAGCTTCGGATCGAATGGTGGCGCCTGGCGCGGCGGCGGCGCGCTGACCGCG
>CAZEFP010000435.1:0-3631 GCA_964511565.1 uncultured Planctomycetaceae bacterium | reverse complement strand
CGTTGTCGGAGAGGTCGGCGTCCGCGGTCTCGCGGTTCGGATCGAGCGTCACTCGCGCGAGGTCCTTCTCGCTGATCACGAGCTTCTTGACCGTCGGATCATTGCTGCGCCAGATCTCCGCGGGGATCCGCAGCGCCTCGTGGCTCCCGTCGGTGAACTCGAGGTCGAGGATCACGGGCATCACCAGGCCGCCCTGGTTGGCCACCTCGATCACGAAGAAGTTCAGCTCGGACCTGAGGAGCTCCTGCTGGGACTCGTCCCTGGATTCGAGCAGCTTCTCGTACTTGCGAACGTCACCGGGGGTCACGTCCAGCTCGTCGTAGGTGTTGTAGAAGTCCACCAGCTCGGGGAAGTCCGCCACGTACTTGGGCAGGTCGCGGTTCCGGGCTTCAGAGAGGGTCGTGGGCTCGGCCTCCCGCTCGGCCCGGCGGCGGCCCTTCTCGGTCTCTGGGTCCTGGGAGTCGACGCGATATCGGGTCACGCCGGTGAGGGCCAGGTCGGTGTGGTCGGTGGAGTAGAACCACCCGCGCCAGAACCAGTCCAGGTCGACCCCGCTGGCGTCCTCGAGGGTCCGGAAGAGGTCGGCGGGCTCCGGACGCTTGAACATCCAGCGGCGCGAGTACTCCTTGAACGCGAAGTCGAAGAGCTCCCGGCCCACGATGGTCTCGCGCAGGATGTTCAGGGCGGTGGCGGGCTTGCCGTAGGCGTTGTTCCCGAACTGCAGGATGCTCTCGGAGTTCGTCATGATCGGCACCTGCGCGGCGCTGGTCATGTATCCCGTCATCTTGGCGGGCTCTCCCCGGCGCGAGGGATAGTCGTCCTCCCACTCGGACTCCGCGAGGAACTGCACGTAGGTGTTCAGCCCCTCGTCCATACACGTCCACTGCCGCTCGTCGGAGTTGACGATCATCGGGAACCAGTTGTGCCCGACCTCGTGGATGATCACGGAGATCAGCCCGTACTTCGACCGCGCCGTGTAGGTGCCATCCTTCGCCGGCCTGGGGCCGTTGAAGCAGATCATGGGGTACTCCATGCCGCCGACGGGACCGTTCACCGAGATGGCGACCGGGTACGGATAGGGGAACGTGTACTTGCCGTACGCGTTCAGGGTGTGGATGACCGAGTGGGTCGAGTAGGGCTCCCAGAGCTCATGGCCCTCCTTGGGCCAGTAGGACATGGCCCAGACGGGGTCGCCGCCCTCGATCTCGTGGAGCTTCGCGTCCCAGATGAACTTGCGTGACGAGGCCCAGGCGAAGTCGCGCACGTTCTCCGCGGCGAAGGTCCAGGTCTTGGTCCCCTCGGGGGCGGTGCTCTCGTTGGCCTCCGCCTCGTCGCGGGTGACGATCAGGACGGGCGTCTCCGACGTCTCGGCCAGGGCGAGGCGCTCCCGCCAGACGGGGAGGAGGACCTCGTCCGGGTTCTGGAGGACCCCGGTCGATGCCACGATGTGGTCGTCGGGGGCGGTGATGCTGACCACGTAGTCCCCGAACTCGAGGGTGAACTCACCGCGGCCGAGGAACTCCTTGTTCTGCCAGCCGGTGTAATCGGTGTAGGCGCAGAGCCGCGGGAACCAGTGGGCCATCTCGTAGAGGTAGTTGCCGTCGTCCTCGAAGAACTCCCAGCCAGACCTTCCGCCGAACTTGCGCTGGTCGCTGATGGCGTAGGCCCAGTCCAGGGAGAACTCGAAGGTCTCGCCGCTCTTGAGGGGGGCCGGCAGGTCGACCCTCATGGTCGTGTCGACGAGGGCGAATTCGAGGGGGTCGCCGCCTGCGCCCTTGAGGTTGGAGATCTTCGCGCCTCCGTCGAAGGTCCTGCGCTCAAGCAGCGCGCGGGTGGCCTCGAAGGTCATGCCCGCGTCCAGGTTGGGGGCCAGGGTCGTGGCCACCGCGTGGGACTGCGGCGCGAAGAAGTTGGGCTCCACCTGCAGCCACAGGTAGGTCAGGGCGTCCGGAGAGTTGTTGTGGTAGGTGATCCGCTCGCTGCCACGGATGGCCTGCCGCTCGTCGTCCAGCTCGACCTCGATCCGGTAGTCCACCTGCTGCTGCCAGTACTCGTGGCCCGGCGCACCGGATGCGGTGCGGTAGCTCGAGGGGGAAGGCAGCTCCTCCCGGAGCTGGGCGAACCTGTCCACTCGGTCATCGCCCCCTGCGCTCAGGGCGACGCCGAGGGCGAGGGGGAGGGCGAAGAGGACGGCGAGCAGGGCCCGGAGGGGCAGGGTGGGGTGGATCATTGGGCGGCTTGGTGCTGTTGGACGGCCGGATAATCGCCTGCGGAGGCGTCCGGTGGACCCGATTCCCTGGCCGAATGTGGAACTGTGCCTCTGCTTGCACGGAATAAACGCGCGGGAGGCGGTGGACCGGGGTCCACCGCCTCCCGCGACAGGGTGATGGAGGGGCAGGTTCAGTTCCCGCCGCGACCGCCGCGCCCACCGCGGCCGCCGGTGTCTCCGCCTCGGCCGACCCAGCGCTGGATGGGGGTGGACTCCTGGTACTGCTCGTACTGGCTGGGCGAGAGGACCCCCTGGATGGCCGTGTTCGTCTCGTCGCGGAGGCCAGTCCACATCTCGCGCATGCTGCCCATGTCGAGCCCGGAGTCTCGGGCCTCGCGCATGGTCTGGCGCATCTCATCGACCTTCGCGGTCTGGTCCTGGAAGATGCCGCGCATGGAGTCGAGCTGGGTCTGATCGAGGCCGAGCTCGGTCTGGAGCTTGGCGAGGCGGTCCTCCAGGCGCTTGGCCTCGGCGTCGGCCCGGCGCTGCTCCCGCTCCTGCTTCTCCCGCTCCTCCCGCATCTCGATCACGTTCGCGACCGCGGACTCGAGGGAGGGGGTTGCGGCCGCGGGCCCGTCGACCGAGCCCAGCATCTCCGACACCACGCTCTCGATCTCGCTCCGGTCGAGGGTCGCAGCCACGCGGCCAGGGGCGGCGATCGGGGCGAGGGTCTCCGCGCTCTCGAGCTTCTCGATGCGGCTGTTGAGGCTGGAGACCGACGCGTTGAGCTCGTCGATGGCGGCGAGGAGCTCGGGGCCGGCGGCGGCCTGGACGCCCTCCGACTGGGGAGCGGGGGCGAGCAGGACCGTCGCGCCGACGGCGCTGGCGCCGCCCGCGAGGATGCTACCCAGGAGGATGAGGGGAGTACTGTTGGACATGGGTGATGCAGGGAAAGGGTCTGTGGTTGTTCGTGACGTGGATCAGTCGTCGCTCTCGGCCTTGCCGGTGGCGACGTCGACGTTGATCTCGAGGGTGATCTCGGTGGAGCGGCTCATCTCCATGAGCCCGCGCTGAGTCTCGCGCTCCATCTCCATGTCGACCTGGTAGGAGCCCTCGAAGCGGAGCGCCACGGGGCGCTCCTCCTCGATGCTCCAGAGCAGCGCGCCCTCGAACTCGCCGGTGTAGGTGGACTCCTGGGGGAGTGACAGGGGAGCGCCGGTGCGGAACTGGCCGCCGCGTCCTCCGCGACCGCCGCGCTGGCGGGCCTCCATGGCTCCCTCGACCTCCATCTCCAGGGAGATCACCGCGCACTCGAGGCCGCCGGACTCCTCGGTCTCCTCGGTGAAGGTCGCCGTGATGGAACAGTCACCGCCGGCGATGGCGCCGAGCGTCCCGCCGATCCCGATGAACGCGAACAGCCGC
>CAZEFP010000434.1:0-3635 GCA_964511565.1 uncultured Planctomycetaceae bacterium | reverse complement strand
CGGCCTCGCGGACGATCTGCGCGCCAAGGGCTTCGTGCCGGATCTGGGCGTCTGGCGACAGGACGAGGTGGCGGACCTCGCGGCGATCGAGCACCAGCTCGACCTGAAGGAGCGCGAGCTCCTCGATCTCGCGGGCCGCCGCGACTGGCGGCTCTGCATGTTCGTGTTCAAGAGCCTCGACGTGCTCTGCCACCGACCCAACCTCAGCCTGCGGGGGCCGGAGATCACCGGCCTGCTCCGCCGGCTCGACGCGATCCTTGGGAAGCTGGTCGAGGCCGCGGGCCCCGAGGCCACGGTGGTGTTCCTCTCCGACCACGGCTTCCGGAGCTACCGCCGCACCTTCAACCTGCACCGCTGGCTCGTGGAAGAGGGCTGGAGCGTCCAGCGAGAGGGAGAGTCCACGGGCGCCTCTCCCACGGGTCCACTCGCGGACGCCAAGGCCTCCCAGCGCGCGGCCCGGCTGGCGACCCTGGACCTGGGCGCGAGCCGCGCCTTTGCGGACGTGGCGGAGGGTAACTTCGGCGCGATCCGCCTCAACGTGGCGGGGCGAGAGGCCACCGGGACCCTGCCGAGGGACGAGGTCGAGGCCGCCCTCGAGGCCCTCACCGCGCGGCTCGGTGAGCTCGAGTTTCCCGCGGGCGTCCCGGTGATGAAGGCGGTCCACCGCGGCGCCGAGCTCTACCCCGGGCCCCTCCAGGATGAGCGCGTGCCCGACCTCATCGTGGAGTTCGCTCCGGCCTGGCGCGCCTACACCGACGTGTTCGGACCGCCCATGTCCACGGGGACGCAGCCCTTCCCCGACCATGCCCTGGAGGGTGTGCTGGTCGTCGCTGGCCCGTCGATCGGGGGCGGTCGGGAGCGGACCAGAGCCCGGCTCACCGACGTGGCGCCCATGCTCTACCACCTCATGGGAGAGCCGGTACCGTCCCACCTCGAGGGCGACGCGCGGCCGTCGCTCGAGCGTCGACCGCGGCCGGTCGGCCGCGTCGAGGCGAGCGAGGATCCCGGCATGCGAGCGACCGGGGGCGACTTCGGCACCCCGACCGAGGCCGGCGAGGAAGAGGTCACGAGTCGCATCCAGAGCATCGGGTACGGAGGATGAGCCAGCGTCCCGCACTCGTCCTCGCGGGGGTGACCCTCGCCGTAACCCTGCTCGCCGCGTGGCTCGTGTACGGCACGGTGAGCGGCGAGGCGCTGCTGGGCTTCGACGGCTATCCGCTCATCGCCGCGTCGGCGTTCCACTCGATCGCGGATCCACTCGCGGTGTTCGGCGACGAGCTCATGGGTGGCCGGTATCCCGACGGCCGCTTCTACCGGCCGATCGTGCACCTCACCTTCGGTGTGGATCACGCGCTCGGCGGCCTGGATCCGGCGCAATACGCGCGAACCGACATCGCCCTGGCCGCGCTCACATCCACGCTGCTCGGCCTCCTCGCGAGCGCGCTCGCGGGCGCGCGCGGCTGGACCGCCGCGGCGGTCACGGCCTGCGCCGCGGCCACCTACCTGCTCCATCCCGCCCAGCTGGAGGTGGTGCCCTACGCCCCGCGGCGTGCGGACGCGCTCGCCGTGCTCTTCACCGTCGCAGCCGCCCTGGCCGTGGTCCGCGACACGCGGCCCCTCTGGACCGCCCTGCTCGCCCTCTGCGCCCTGCTCTCCAAGGAGAGCGGCGTCATCGTCGTCCCCGTGACCTTCGCGGCCGCCCTCTGTCGGCCCGACGCGAGGGGCGTCGGCGCAGCCCTTCGCTCCGCGGCCGGACCCGCCGCGGGCGTCGCCGCCGGAATGGTCCTCCGGACGATCGTCCTGGGGGGCCTCGGCGGCCACGCGGAGTCCGGCGCGCCTGGGACCAGTTCCCTCGGGGGGATCACCAGGTCCCTGTGGGAGGCGGTGTCCGCTGACGCACCGGGCGGCGGGGCGCTCCTCGGCCTCCTCGCCGTCGCAGCCCTGGCCCTCCTGATGGGCGCCCGCGGGAAAGGGCCGGGGCGCGCGACCGCCCTACTGGTCGTGCTCTGGGCGGGGTCAGCCGTGGCGATCACGTCCTTGTCGGGTCGCTTCCACGACTGGTACGCGCTCGGTCTGGTCGCGCCGCTCGCGGTCCTCGGCGGCGTCGCGGCGGGCGGTGCTCGGCGCGCCGCTGGGGCCCCCATCGGCCTCGCCATCCTCGGCCTCGTGGTGACCGGACATCTCGGCTCTCCCCAGCGGGACACCCTCGGGGTGGCCCAGGCCGTCTCGGCGGACCAGTCGAGCCGCTTCGTCGCGCTCCTCGAGGCCACGGCCCCTGGGACCACGACGACCTTCGAGCCCTGGGTCTTCGCGGTCTCCACGGCCCCGGGCGCGCCGCCCGTGTTCGTTCACGCTCCTTACAGCCTCTCCGCCCTCGGAGAGCTCATCCTGGGCCCGGACGTGGAGGTCATCTGCGTGGCGGTTGACCCGCCCCTCCCCGCTCCGGACCTCATCCACGTCCAGCTCATCCCCGGGCCGCCGCCCGCCGCGACGCTCGCGCCGCGCTGACCCGGGTTCCCACGCCAGATCACGAGACCCCCGATGCTGCTGACCCTCACCCTCCTCGCCACCTTCCAAGAGGCCCAGGGCCTGCGCCCGCTCGAGGCCATGGACCTCTTCGAGCTGGAGGGCGTGTCGAGTCCCGCCGTTTCGCCTGACGGCTCCATGGTGCTCTACAGCCGCGTGGGGTTCGACGTGATGAACGACCGGCAGCGGCGCGAGCTCTGGCTCTTCGACGTGGAGAGCGGGGACTCGAGGCCGCTCGTGGACGGAGTGGGCAGCGCCCGCTGGTCCCCGGACGGTCGTTACATCGCGTACGTGACGGGCACGGAGCAGGACGGCGCCGAGGTCTTCGTGCGCTGGATGGACGACGGGACCACCCGGCAGGTGACCCGCCTCCCCAGGTCTCCTGGCTCGCTGCGATGGGCCCCCGACTCGCGGCGCATCGCGTTCACCATGAACGTGCCGCGCGAGTCGAAGCCGCTGGCCTCCATGCCCAGCAAGCCCGCCGGCGCGGAGTGGGCCCCTGCGCCGAAGGTGGTGGAGCAGTTCCGCTACCGTGCCGACGGCGGCGGCTACCTCGAGGACACGGACCGTCAGGTCTTCGTGGTGGACGCCATGGGTGGCACCGCCAGGCAGCTCACCGACGGCCCCGCAGACCACGGCGGCGGGCTGATGTGGGCGGACGACGAGACCCTGGTCTTCAGCGCCAACCTCCGGGAGGACCGCCACGACCACCCCAACGACACCGACCTCTGGTCGATCCGCGTCGCGGACGGGGAGCTCACGAAGCTCACCTTCCGCGAGGGGCCCGACGGCGGCGCTGCCCTCGACGCGGCCTCGGGGACGCTCTTCTGGACCGGGTTCGACGATCGCCGGCAAGGGCACCAGCAGCGCGAGATCTACGCGCGGCCGCTCGGGGGCGGGGACAGCCGCGTCCTGACCGAGGGGCTCGACCGCTCCCCGGGGGGCCTCATCTTTGACCAGGGCTCGCTCTACTTCTCCTTCGTGGACGAGGGCCGGACGCGCGTGGGGGTGACCAGCCCCGGCGGCGGCGTGGAGATCCTCGACATCGGCCTGCACGGCATGGGCTCCGGCCGGCCGTACTCCAGCGGCGAGTGCCACGTCGCCGGCGG
>CAZEFP010000433.1:0-3672 GCA_964511565.1 uncultured Planctomycetaceae bacterium | reverse complement strand
GACGGGGCTCTCATGGCTGAACTTCGTGGTGGAGTGCGTGGAGGCGCGCCGGTCGGAGGGGCCGCGGGCCTTCTCCCAGGAGGTCGATCGGGCCCTGGAGCTGATGCTGCGGCTGCCGAGCCCCGTGGAGGTCGACGCGGCGGCCGACGACATGGCGGGGCGCCTGAAGCTCCCCCTGGACACCCTCCGGGAGCAGCTGCGGCTCATCAAGGACCGGCGGCGGGGGCGCGGGCGAGCGACCCCCTCCAGCCAGGGGGACCCCTCGGGCCAGGGCGCGAGCGGGCCGGGAGGCCGGGGAGGAGCGGGGCCCCCTGGGGTCAGCCCGGGGCGCGGCGATGGGTCGCAAAAACCCCGAACTCAGCCGCTCGACCTTCGGGTCGTCCGGGCCTATGAGGCACTGCTGGGGGCGGCGCTGGCCGACGCGAGCCTCGTCCCCCGGCTTCGGCCCCACATTCAGGGCTGCCCGGATCCCGTCCTCGCCTCACTTTTTCAGGTCCTCGTGGACCTGTGGGACAACGAGGACGCGGATATCACGGTCACCCTCTTCCTCAACTCCGTCCAAGACCCCGCGGCCCGCGACCGGGTCCTCCCGATCCGGGAGGAGGCCCGCAAGGCCGATTCCGCCCAGAACCTCTTCGAGCGCGCCGTCGCCTTCCTGGATCAGCACCAGCGGAAGGTGGAGGACGCCCGCCTGAATGCCCTCCTGCAGGCCTTGGAGCCCCTCGCCGAGTCCGACGAGATTGCGAAGGCCTACCTGGACACCCTCTTTGCCCGTCTCCTCGAGCTCCGAAAAGGGGCCTCAGACCCACGGAATGACCCCGTTCCCGCGCTTGTCGCCCAGAACGAGGTACATTTAGACTCCCCAAAGGAACACCAGGCCCATCTGCTGCGCCTTCAAGCCCTGGGACGCGCCCTCCACTCGCTCGCGCCCGCTGACCCTGTTTCAGCGGCCTACCTCGAGCAGGTGTCGCGACGCTTCCAGGAGCTGAGCCAGAACCCCCCCCCGGCCTGATCACTGCCCCTTCCCCGTTCGCCCCATTCGTTCCAGAGCATCGGTCCACCGTCCCTGACCCGTCGATCCACGTCGTCGACCCGAGCTGCGCATCCACGGGCGCGCCGGTCCACGTGTGAGTCAGGGGGCTGCCTCGAAGTTCAACGACCCGACCCCGAAGGTCCGGCCCCTCCGTCGGTACCCCAGGCCGATCGGTCGTCCCAAACACCTTGCTCGTCGCCTCGCTCTCGCAGCGTCCGCAGCGCGACGTCCCAACCCAAGCATCATGACAGACACCGTCGAACAGACGATCAAGCTCCTCGTCGATGAGGGCCGCCCCAAGGGCTTCCTCACCTACGCCGAGATGTCGAAGCTCATGGAGGACCAGTTCCTCCCCCCCGACAAGATGGACCAGGTGTTCATCGGCCTGGAGGACGCCGGCGTCGATGTGGTCGATGACAACGACACCGAGGTCAGCAGCGACGTGACCGTGAAGACGGCCACGGAGGCCACGGACGCCAAGGCGTCGGTGGCTGCCGTCGCCGCCAAGGCCCTCCAGGACGCCGGCAAGGTCAGCGTCGCGGAGAAGATCGACGACCCGGTCCGGATGTACCTGACGCAGATGGGCGAGATCCCGCTGCTCACCCGCCCCGAGGAGATCCGCCTCGCCAAGCGGATCGAGGTCACCCGCAAGCGCTTCCGCAAGTACTGCATGGGCTCGGGCGTCTGCATGGACGTGTCCCTGGCGACCCTGCACGAGGTGCAGGCGGGCAACCTGGCCTTCGACCGGACGCTCAAGGTCAACCCCAACCCCAAGCCCGACGACGACCCCAAGATCGTCGAGACCCTGGGCAAGCCCCGGCTCGCGAAGCGGCTGCCCCTCAACGTGGCGACGATCGAGCGCCTCCTGGTGCAGAGCCGCGAGGAGTACAAGGTCCTCATGCAGGGCGACCTCTCCGAGGTGGAGCGTTCCGCTGCGCTCAAGCAGTTCCAGCGCACCCGCCGCAAGCTCATCATCCTGATCGAGGAGTGCCACCTCCAGATCAAGAAGGTGCGCCCCTACATCGAGGTCCTCGAGGAGCACGAGCGCGACCTGCGCTCGGTCGAGCGGAAGCTCGAGCAGTTCGAGAAGGCCGGCAAGGAGGACGCCGAGGGTGCCAAGGAGCTTCGCGAGCGCCTGAACGACATCGAGCTGACGGCGCTCGAGCCCATGGCGGGCCTCAAGCGCCGCGCGCACCTCGCCCGCTTCCACTATGCGGAGTACGAGGAGGCCAAGCGTCTGCTCTCCAGCGGCAACCTGCGCCTCGTGGTGTCCATCGCCAAGAAGTACCGCAACCGCGGGCTCTCCTTCCTGGACCTCATCCAGGAGGGCAACACGGGCCTCATGAAGGCCGTGGAGAAGTACGAGTACCGCCGCGGCTACAAGTTCTCCACCTACGCCACCTGGTGGATCCGTCAGGCCATCACCCGCTCGATCGCCGACCAGGCGCGGACCATCCGCATCCCGGTCCACATGATCGAGACGATGAGCAAGCTCCGCAACGTGACGAAGAAGCTCGTCCAGGAGAAGGGCCGCGACCCGTCCGTGGAGGAGGTCGCCGAGGCCACCGGCATCACGATGGAGGAGGCCAAGCGGGTCATGAAGATCAGCAAGCACCCCATCAGCCTCGACCGCCCCATCGGCGAGTCCGACGACAGCTACTTCGGTGACTTCATCGAGGACGAGACGGCCGAGAGCCCGCTCCAGGCCGCAGGCAAGGAGATGCTCAAGGAGCGCATCGACGATGTCCTCGGCACCCTGACCTTCCGCGAGCGCGAGATCATCAAGCTCCGCTACGGGATCGGGGACGGCTACACCTACACCCTCGAGGAGGTCGGCCGGATCTTCCGCGTCACGCGTGAGCGCGTGCGGCAGATCGAGGCCAAGGCGGTCCGCAAGCTGCGCCACCCGGTGCGCGCACGGCAGCTGGCCAGCTTCCTCGACGGCGTCGAGGTGGACGACGAGGAGGGGGATCCCCGGGATCTCTGACCTCGTGGGGCATGACCCCCGACCCATCAGGCTCGTGGCGGCGAGCCGAGACCCCGCGGCGCGGCGGGCCCTGGCGGGGGCTCGGCGCGCCGCGCCCTTTGGGGAGGGAGCGCGCCCATGGGGCCTCCTTGGCGGGGGAGAGGGCCTTGCTGCAGCGGCTCTCGGGTGCTTTGGACTCGACCCCTGAATGCCCCTCGCCCCGCGCCCGCAGCCGCCCCACCCGCGCTATGCTGCCCGACCGCTTCCCGGCCCCCAGGATCTCCCATGAACCCGACGCTCCAGGCGCTACTCGACCTCCAGGACACCGATCGTGAGATCTACCGCGTGCGCGCCGAGCTCGAGCGCCTGCCCAGGGAGCTTGCCTCTCGCAGCGAGAAGCTCGACGGCCTGCGCGAGCGCATCGCCGAGCTGAAGAACGACGCCCAGGACCTGCGGATCCGGGTCAAGGAGGTGGAGGACACCGTCGCGACTCTCCGCGCACGCCAGCGCAAGCTCGAGGGAGAGAGCAACGAGCCGGGCGTGGATGCGGCGCTGCTGGCCTCCTACCAGCATGAGATCCGCACCGTGAAGGGCACGATCAGCGAGGCCGAGGATGACGGGCTGCGCCTGCTCGGACTGGCCGACCAAAAGCTCGAGGAGGCCTCCCAGCACG
>CAZEFP010000432.1:0-3684 GCA_964511565.1 uncultured Planctomycetaceae bacterium | reverse complement strand
CCCCCTCCACCACGAAGGCGGTGAAGACCCAGGATCCCCGGGGGAGCGACTCGAAGGCCCACTCACGCGGCGCGAGGTTGGACGCGGTCACCGACCGCGCCTGCTCCTCGGCGGCTCCGGGGCGGTGCGCCCAGACCGTCGTGACCGCGTCGGAGGTGAACGTCGATTCGGCCCGGACCCGGCCTGTGACCCGGTGCCCGGAGTTCGATCGGGCGTCCGTCGAGGTCGTGGTGCCCGGTGCGGAGGGCACCTCCGCGCGCCGTCGCTCATCGGCGTGGACGGCGGAGAGGTCGGCCGGCCCTCCAGCCGCCTCCTCGGCACGCTCGGCGGATTCGGGGCGCACGTCGAGGCTGCTGCCCGGGTCCGTCTCGGAGCCGCCGAGGGCGACCCACAGGACGCAGGCCAGCGCGGAGGCGGTCGCGGCGGCGGCGAGGCGGAGTGAGGTGCTCATCGTGGGAACGGCGTGGGCTGCTCGCCCAGAGGCGTACGCGGCCGAGGGCCGATCCCTTGGCGGGAATCCGAGAGAACGACGGGGCGTCGCCGGATCACATGTTCCTGCGGTACTGCCCGCCCACCTCGTAGAGCGCGGCGGACATCTCCCCGAGGGAGGCGACCTTGGCCACCTCGAGCAAGGCGTCGAAGGTGTTCCCGCCCTCGAGCGCGGCCCGCTGCAGGCCCTCGAGGGCCGGGCCGGAGGCCTCGTCGTTGCGGGCCTGGAAGGCCTCGCGGCTGGAGATGGCGTACTGCTTCTCGTCCTCCGTGGAGCGGATCACCTCCCCGGGCACGATGGTCGGGGAGCCCTTGGAGTCCAGGAAGGTGTTCACCCCGACGATGGGGAGCGCGCCCGAGTGCTTGAGCGCCTCGTAGTGCAGGGACTCCTCCTGGATCTTCGAGCGCTGGTACATGCGCTCCATGGCGCCCAGCACGCCGCCGCGCTCGGAGATGGAGTGGAACTCCTGCATCACCGCCTCCTCCACGAGGTCGGTGAGCTCCTCGATGATGAAGGAGCCCTGGAGGGGGTTCTCGTTCTTCGCGAGGCCCAGCTCCTTGTTGATGATGAGCTGGATCGCCAGCGCCCGGCGCACGGACTCCTCGGTGGGGGTCGTGATCGCCTCGTCGTAGGCGTTGGTGTGCAGGCTGTTGCAGTTGTCGAACAGCGCGTAGAGGGCCTGCAGGGTCGTGCGGATGTCGTTGAACGCGATCTCCTGCGCGTGCAGGGAGCGGCCGCTGGTCTGGATGTGGTACTTGAGCTTCTGGCTGCGCTCTGAGCCGTCGTACATCTCCTTGATGGCCTTGGCCCAGATGCGCCGCGCCACGCGGCCGATGACCGAGTACTCGGGGTCCGTGCCGTTGGAGAAGAAGAAGCTGAGGTTGGGGGCGAAGTCGTCGATCGACATGCCCCGGCTCAGGTAGTACTCCACGTAGGTGAAGCCGTTGGCGAGGGTGAACGCCAGCTGGGTGATCGGGTTCGCGCCGGCCTCGGCGATGTGATAGCCCGAGATCGACACCGAGTAGAAGTTGCGGACGTCCCGGCGGACGAAGGACTCCTGGATGTCGCCCATCATGCGCAGGGCGAACTCGGTGCTGAAGATGCACGTGTTCTGGGCCTGGTCCTCCTTGAGGATGTCCGCCTGGACCGTGCCGCGCACGGCGCTCATGGCCTCGGCCTTGAGCCCCTCGTAGACGTCGGCGGGGAGGACCTCGTCGCCGGAGAGGCCGAGGAGCATGAGGCCCAGCCCGTCGTTGCCCTCCGGGAGCTCGCCCTGGTAGCTGGGCCGCGCGAGCCCGCGGTCGTCGTACTTGGCCTTGAAGGCCGCCTCGACGTCGGCCTGGAGGCCGTGCTCGAGGATGTGCTTCTCACAGCGCTGGTCGATGGCGGCGTTCATGAAGAACGCGAGGACCATGGGCGCGGGCCCGTTGATGGTCATGGAGACCGACGTGGTCGGCGCGCACAGGTCGAAGCCGCTGTAGAGCTTCTTGGCGTCGTCGACCGTCGCGATGGAGACGCCGGAGTTGCCGACCTTGCCGTAGATGTCGGGGCGCGTCGCGGGGTCCTCCCCGTAGAGCGTCACCGAGTCAAAGGCGGTGGAGAGGCGCGCCGCGGGCAGCCCGCGGGACACGTAGTGGAAGCGGCGGTTGGTGCGCTCGGGGCCGCCCTCGCCCGCGAACATGCGCGCGGGGTCCTCGCCCTGGCGCTTGAGGGGGAAGACGCCGGCGGTGAAGGGGTACTCGCCCGCCACGTTCTCCTGGAAGCGCCAGCGGAGCACGTCGCCCCAGTCGCGGAAGCGCGGCAGGGCGACCCGCTTGACCTTGGTGCCCGACAGGCTCTCGACGGTGAGCGGCTGGCGCAGGGTCTTGCCGCGGACCTGGAACTCGAAGTGGTCCTTGCCGAAGCGCTCGAGCAGCGCCGGCCACTCCTCCAGGGACTTGCGGGCGCGGCCGTCCAGCTCCTTGCCGAGCTCCTCGTAGCGCTCGAGGAGCGCCGCCACCCCGGGCCCGTCGCCGTCCCGGGGCGCGAGCGCCGGGAGCACGTCCGTGGTCGGCGCGTCCCCGCGCAGGGCGAGGACCGAGCCGTGGAGCTGGTACATGGTCCGCGCCACCGCGGCCTGTCGCTCGACCCACCCGTCGAAGCGCGCGGCGCTCTCCTTGATCTCGTCCAGGTAGCGCACGCGGTCCGGCGGGATGACCGAGCGCTTCTCGCCGTCCGCGGTGGCGAGGCTCCCGCCGGGTTGGAGGGGCGCGCCGGTCCGCTCGGCGATCTTGGTCATCAGGGCCCCGTAGAGGCGGTTGGTGCCCGCGTCGTTGAACTGGCTGGCGATGGTGCCGTGCACCGGCATGTCGTCGGGGCTCGACTCCCACAGCTCGCGGGCGCGCTGGACCTGCTTCTTGACGTCCCGCAGGGCGTCGAGGCTGCCGCGCTTGTCGAACTTGTTGATGGCCACGAGGTCGGCGTAGTCGAGCATGTCGATCTTCTCGAGCTGCGTCGCCGCGCCGTACTCGGCCGTCATCACGTACAGCGAGGCGTCGCTGTGGTCGGTGATCTCCGTGTCGGACTGGCCGATCCCGCTGGTCTCCACCACGATCAGGTCGAAGCGGGCCGCCTTGCAGAGGTCGATGGCCGACTGCACGTGCTTGGAGAGGGCGAGGTTCGCCTGGCGGGTCGCGAGCGAGCGCATGTAGACCCGCTCGTCGTGGATCGCGTTCATGCGGATCCGGTCGCCCAGGAGCGCGCCGCCCGTCTTCCGCTTGCTCGGGTCCACGGAGAGGATCGCGATCGTCTTCCCCGGCTGGTCCCGCAGGTAGCGCCGCACCAGCTCGTCCACGAGGCTCGACTTGCCCGAGCCCCCGGTGCCGGTGATGCCGAGCACGGGCGTGTCGCTCCTCGCGCCCGAGGCGTGCAGCTGATCCAGCTGGCGCGCGATCACCTCGGCCCCGTCCTCGAGGTTCTCCGCGAGGGTGATGAGCCGCGCGATCACGTCGTGCTTGCGACCGGGGAGGTCGCCGACGAGGTCCTCGATGGGGGGGCTCGCCGCCTTGGACTTGTCGACCTCGGCGCACCGCTCGAGGAGGTCGTTGATCATCCCCTGCAGGCCCATGGAGCGGCCGTCGTCGGGGGAGTAGATCCTGGCAACGCCCGCGGCGTGCAGCTCCTCGATCTCCTCGGGCAGGATGGTGCCGCCGCCG